>JAWOFA010000095.1:0-37533 GCA_046482505.1 Desulfuromonadaceae bacterium
AGAAAAACTCCGGAAACAGCGCACTGGTGCCCTCCCTGAACTTGAGCTTATCCTTGAACAGATTGATAGCGGCAGGCAGGCGGGTATCTGCAAGATGGGTGGCAATCCAGTTGAGGGCATTTTCGGAGGTGGTATACAGAGGGGAACACGCCTTGGAACTGCCGGCACCTTTGAGTTCTCCATTCAGGCGCATTGCTGCCTCTTCGGAATCGATGAGCAGGGTCCCGGGCAGTGGTTCCATCTCCAGGGCTTCAGGCGTTGCCACCACCGGGATCCGGTTTTCTTTAAGGGTCTGGCGCAGAAAGTCGGAAATGTAGGGTTTATCGAGTAAAAACATTAATATTCATCCTTTTACTGTTTTGGTGAAATACTATTCGCACCGGCGCTGGTGCCAGCGAGCCAGCCGGTGGAAAAGGCCGCCTGCAGGTTGTATCCCCCGGTATCCCCCTGGAGATCGAGGACTTCGCCCGCGAAATACAGCCCCGGCACAATTCTGGACTCCAAGGTGCGGGGATCCACTTCGCGCACATCCACCCCTCCTGCGGTTACAATCGCCTCCTCTATGGGGCGATGTGCGCTGATCTCCACATTGAAATGCTTGAGCCAGTAGCGCAGTTTTTTACGCTGCGTTGCCGTTACGCTGTGTCCGAGTTGTTCCGGATTAACCCCGGTCTGGTCCAGGCAGACCTTAACCAACTCGCGCGGGAGGAGGCCACGCAGAATGCTATGCAGAGGCTCATGGCTGCGTTTGGCAAAGTCGCGGATGAGGCGGGCGTCGAGCTTTTTATCGTCCAGAGCCGGTTTCAGGTCAATCTCCAGGCTCACTTGTTTCCCGCTCTGGAGGGCATCCACTGCTGCAAGGCTCAAGGTCAGGATCACCGGTCCTGCGACCCCATCGGGGGTAAAGGTCAACTCGCCAAATGCATCCGCCTGTTTCTTTCCCGCTACATACAGGCGTACCCCCGCATTACGCAGGGCCAGATCATTGAGGGCTGCATTATCTATTCCGGAGGTAATCAAGGGGATCAGTGCCGGGCGCGGAGTTATTACATGATGCCCGACCTCTTGAGCCAGGCGATATCCCTCGCCGGTTGAACCCGTTGCGGGATACGAAGCCCCTCCGCAAGCCAGTATCACACTGGTGGCGGCATAATCGGTGTCGCCACAGCGCACCCCGGCAATTCGTCCATTTTGTACCAGCAACGCATCCACGCCGGTATCAGTCTGAATATCCGCGCCGTTTTTTTGCGCCCAGCGCCGCAGGGCTCGTACCACATCCATGGCCTTGCCACTGGCGGGGAAAACGCGCCCACCGCGCTCAGTGGCAACCTTGACCCCGGCCTGCTGCAGGAGGCTCTGAAGCTCCGGACTGAAAAAGCGATGAAAGGCCTGGCGCAGGAAGCGTCCATTAGTACCAAAGTGGGAGATAAACTCGGGGATCTGCGCTACATTGGTGATATTACAGCGCCCTTTGCCACTTATGCCAAGTTTCAGCAGGGTACGAGGCATCTTTTCCAGCACCAGTACCTCGGCACCATCTGCGGCAAGTGTCCCAGCAGCAGCAATGCCCGCCGCGCCGCCGCCTATGACGATAACTCTGTTTTTTGCGCTAGTATACAAAACTTTATCCTTTACCTCTCGTGCAATACAGGTGATATGTGTGCGTGCAAATATTTGACAACACGGCTATGCTTAACCTATTATTAAAGATTAGAGTAGTTCGATGTGCACTGCGCTAAAAATGGCGTTAAAACATGACGTTGTGACACACATGGGCAAAAGAGTCAGCTCCACCCGTATTAGCGCCTTGCAGGTGCGAAAGACAGTGTGGAGTATACGTAGCTGCCCCGTGCATGTACAGCCATGATAACGGAATAGGTGATATTTGTCGCGGTAGCGGATTGTGGCTGGATCAGGCCAAATCGACGCACCTTGAGTTCCTATAACTGTGCTGCATACAGCTTCTTGCAGCAATAAACCTCTTACAGAATAGATTCATATGCCTAGAAAACTACATGTGATCATATCCGGCGATGAAGGGCGCAGCCGTGCTGTTTCTCTTAAAGTGACCAGCTTGCGCACTTGCGTCGTCTTTGCAGGGATCCTCCTTGCGTTTCTGAGTGTCAGCTCAGGCTTCGGCATCCACAGTATGCTGCAGAGTAAGCAATTACACCAGGATCTGCATAAGACCAAAGTCAAGCTTGCCTCGGTGCAGGAACGCGAGCTTCTCATGACCCGCGAAATTCAAACGCTAAGGCAGGAAAAAGCCGAGCTGTTTCGCCACGAAGTAGCGGAATTGCGCGAACGAAGTGAAAAGATAGAAGAGATCCTGACCCAGGTGGGGGTTGAAATCCCCACCACGGATGATATTGCAAACTCCGGAAGAGAGCAAAGCCGGAACCAGGGTGGGCCATACTATCCCATCCCTCTGGATGAGCCCGAACCTCTGGTAGATTACGCCAATCAGATGATCGATCTGGCCAACAACATCCCTCTTGGAGAACCTGCCAGCGGCTGGGTTTCGTCCGGCTACGGCACCCGGCGAGACCCCTTCAACGGCAGACGCGCATTCCACTACGGCATTGATATATCCAATATGATTGGTACGCCCATCCGCGCCACCGCCGCAGGGAAAGTGGTGTTTGCCGGAAGCAACGGTGGTTACGGCAAAATGGTTAAAGTTGAACATTCAGACAATTACCTCAGCATTTATGGACATTTACGCCATATCCAAGTAAAGCCCGGAGATACTGTTGTGCGTGGTGACAGCATTGGCACCATGGGTAACAGCGGGCGTTCGAGTGGCTCTCATCTGCACTACGAAGTGCGACACCAGGATAAGCCCCTAAATCCTTACCCTTTGATATACCTGAGCAAAAAATAACCCCCTGGAGAACCCATTTTATGTTCGGTAAAAAAGCAGATCAATCCAGAGCTCCCGGCGGAGCACCTATCTCAACCATTCTGGGGGAAAAAACCCGCATGCAGGGAGAGCTGGAATTCAGCGGAAGTATGCGAATCGATGGTGCCTTTGATGGCACATTAAAGGGGGAGCATCTGATTGTAGGCAGCTCCGGAGCGGTACACGGTGATGTGCGCTGCAGCAGCTGTATCTGCCACGGGCAGGTGCACGGCCATTTAGCATGTGACAGCATGCAGCTCAAGCATGGTAGCTATTTTGAAGGGACCCTCCTGACCCGCGAGTTAAGTGTTGATCCTGGATCTACCCTTAATGGAGACATTCGCCAGCATGAAGATGAAATCCATCTTATTGATGGTGAAAAAATTGAAAAAATTGGTAGCGTAGAAGACTAGGCAGCGTCAATGCGTTATCCTTATATTGATCTTTAGGGTGTAACCCATCTCAAAGTCTGAGCCTGAACCACATCACATACGCGGGGAGGATGTGCCACGATGAACAGCAATGAATCGTTTCTGGATGAAGCCATGCGCCGCACCAGCCTTTCGAGCTCCAACCAGATGGAGATGCTCAGCTTCCGCCTCAGCGACAACCAGCTTTACGGTATCAACGTATTTAAAATTATCGAAATCATTGAATGCCCCGAGCGTCTTGCACATGTGCCCCATTCACATGCGGCAGTAAAGGGAATTGTCAACTTCCGCGATGAGGCGATCAGCGTCATAGACCTTTCTACAGTGCTCGAGCTGGAACCTGTGAGCGCGCAGCAGGGCAACGGTTATCTGGTGGTGTGTGAATACAACAACCAGCTGAATGCGTTTCTGGTCTCCGAGCCCGAATCACTCCTGACCCGCAGCTGGGATGAAATCAGAAAACCCGAGGGGTTTAATTCCAAAGCCCTGGTTGCCATCGCCTACTCGGACCAGGACGAGATGGTGCTCATCCTCGACATTGAGGGAATCCTCATGGAGGTGGTGGGGATTGAAACCCTGGAGGCGGAAAAACTTGATGACACCCAGCAGGAGACTTTCAAAAATACCAGGATCATGCTCGTGGACGACTCTAGCACCGCCATGCTGATGATGAGCTCTACCATGGAGCAGATGGGCTTTGCCTACACAACCTTTGATTCGGCGGTCAAAGCGTTGGAATATCTCAAGCAAATGCGCTCCAGCCCGGAGCGTGACAACATCGGCCTGATTGTGAGCGACATTGAAATGCCGGGCCTCGACGGGTTCAGTTTTACCCGTGCACTGCGCCAGATGACAGAATTCTCTGCAACCCCTGTCATCCTTCACAGTTCCATGAGCAATCCCACCAACAGGCTCAAGGCAGAGGAAGCGGGGGCAGACAGCTTTCTGGGGAAATTCGACTCTGCCGCTTTGGGTAGAGAGGTCCTTTCGGTACTTAATAAAAGCACTTCGTAGGGGATAAATAAATGCATATCCGCCCGGAGGTAAACAGACAATGAGCCAAACCGTATTGGTAGTAGATGACAGTAGCCTTGCACGCATGATGATGCGCACCCTGATGAACAAAAACTTCCCCGACTTGACATTGCTTGAAGCGGCTAGTGGCAAGGATGCGCGGCTCATATGCCATGATCAACACGTGGATATTGCTCTGCTCGATTACAATATGCCCGACATCAATGGTCTGGATCTGGCTCTTGAATTGATGAAGAGCTGCCCGGATATGCAGATGTACCTGGTTACTGCCAATGTGCAGGAAGCTACACGCCAGCGCGCCGAAGCTGCAGGGCTGGGTTTCATAACCAAGCCGGTTGATGCTGCACAACTTGAACCGATTCTGACACGAGGGTAGCTTATGCTTCATCTCTCAGATGCAGAACAGGATGCCCTGCAGGAATTGTTCAACATCGGAATGGGCCGTGCCGCAGCCTCGCTGGAGCGGATGCTGGGCACAGAAATATGCCTATCGGTACCATTTCTGAGTATGATATCTCCCTCCAGAGCTGCCACCTTTATTGAAACTCCAGAACATTCTGAGGTCAGCACGGTCAGACAGTCTTTTTCCGGCCCTTTTGCCGGAACCGCTCTGCTGATCTTTCCTGAAGGCAACTGCATTGATCTTATCCGCACCCTGGTGGATGATTCCGTTCCCCTGGAGAGTCTGGGAGAACTTGAACAGGACAGTCTTCTCGAAATCGGCAATATTGTCCTAAATGCCTGCTTAGGAAGCTTTGCCAACCTGATGCGGAAAGAAATTGAGTTTGAGCTTCCCACCTTTTTAAGGGGTAGTTGCCGGAATCTACTGTCAAACGATCACGATGGCGCCGTGGATGAACCCCTGATCTTTCTGGTAATCAACTTTAACAGCTATGAAGGGACAGATTCCCAAAAAAGCATTAAAGGATTTGTAGTTCTTCTGCTGGATGCACGCGGTAGCGCCGACCTACAGCAGGAGTTACAACATCTGCTGGGAGTCCGATAATGAGCATTGACACCCTCGCATCTCAGTGCCTGGAAAATTGCCCTGCAGGAATAATGGTTCTCGACCATGAGTTGAACATTAAGCTGTGGAACAGCTGGCTCGTTCGGGCATCAGGTATAGATTCAAGCCTTGCCATAGATAATAACCTTATCCAGGTTATTCCGTCTCTGGAAAACACCCATCTGCTTGATGCCATCATGCTCGCGCTCAATACCGGTCTCCCGTCAGTTCTGACCCCGAAGCTCAACAGGTTCCCCCTGCCCCTTTACCGTACGTCACAAGATGGAGAAAAGCACAATTTCCCGCAGAATATTCATGTCCTGGCTATACGCCCTGATGCAGACAAAGAGCGCTTCTGCCTGGTACAGACAAATGATGTAAGCAGCGCATTTCAGCGCGAAACCCAACTGCGCCATCAGGCTGATGAACTGGAAAAGCAGAAGCAGAAACTCACCAGCGCATGGCAGGAAGCGAAACGCGCCAACGAAGCCAAGAGTATGTTTCTGGCGAACGTGAGCCACGAGATCCGCACCCCTCTCAACGCCATTATCGGGCTATCACACCTGAGCCTGCAGGATGCCCCCGAGGGTTCGGTTCACGATGATCTGGAGAAAATAGAGCAGTCAGGCAAGCTTCTTCTTACTCTGGTTAACGATATTCTCGACTTCGCCAAGATTGATGCGGGCAAAATGGATATCGAGAAGCGCTCTTGCGAAATCGACAAAATCGTGGCGCAACTCAGTGACCTGTTTCGCGACCAGACTGTGGAAAAACAGATCTCGCTGGTGTTCGACATCGGCCCCAATGTTCCCCTGCATATCGAAACAGATGACCTGCGTCTGCAGCAGATCATGATTAATCTGATCAATAACGGGATGAAATTCACCGAAAGCGGGGAAGTCCGCGTATGTCTGCGCTGGGACGACCACGCCGAAAGCCCTTCCAGAGGGTATCTTGAAATTCAGGTGCATGACACCGGCATTGGTATGGATGATTCCGAAGTAGAGCGCCTGTTTCAGCCGTTTTCACAGGCAGATGAATCTACCAGCCGCAAATACGGTGGCACCGGACTCGGACTTGCCATAACAAAACGCCTGGTGGAACTGTTCGGAGGAACCATCAAAGTTACGAGCCAGAAAGGTAAAGGGAGTTGCTTTGCTGTCAACATCCCAGTATCAATCTGTGCCACTACGGGGAGTTCGGCCCCGATACAACTCTACAACAAAAACATCTGCACCTTTAACCTCAAAGCAGACCAGAAAAAGATGCTGCAACGTGCGCTGAAACCCTGGCAAGCCCAGGCGCATGAGATAGACCCTCGTGAATCTGCCAATGGATGTGCAATCCTGCTGTGCCCAACCTATGAAGCAAATGAGCTGCCACAGTCATGGCAAAAGGTACCCCGTTTGGAATTTATGCCCACCGGGAAGGAAATCCCACGCAGTGAGCGAAACGATTTTTTAACTGCACCTGTGGGAGCGCAACAGATTCGGCGCAAGATTCAGCGCAAAATTCAGAGCCTGACATCTGCACCTGAAAGAAGCCTTGCGCCTGAAGCGAATATGCCGTTGCAGGATCGCTGTATAATGGTAGTGGAAGATAACGCTATCAACCGTATGATCGCAGAAAAAATCCTCGAACGCATGGGGGTACAGGTGGTTATCGCCAGGGACGGTGAACATGCCCTGCAGCAGATAGAGCAGCATCCCGAAATTGAGGCTATTCTTATGGACATTCAGATGCCGGGGATGGATGGCTACAGCGCATCTCGCAAATTACGCGAAGCTCCCTACACCTTCAAAGGGCCGATTATCGCTCTCACTGCCCACGCCATGTCGGATGAGCCCCAGCGCTGCTGCGACGCAGGCATGGATGATCACGTAGCTAAGCCCTTTGAGCCGGAGCAACTTCTGGAGGTGCTGCGCTACCATCTGCGGAGCACTACCAGGCCCACAACACTTGGGGAGCCAAAGGCCCCGACAACAGATGTTGTTTCCATGGGCGCCCCCCAGGATCTCTGGAGCTCAAAACAGGAGTTACAGAGAATCAACAATGATTTTGAGCTCTACAACCTCCTGCTGGAACGCTTTCTGGCACAATTCTGTCTTCAACCTGAACAATGGAAGGATCTATTGTCCCAACCAGAGACAGAACAGTGTGCATGGATGCACAATCTTAAAGGGGTTGCTGCGAACCTTGGTGCGGTCCCCCTCGCGCATTTAGCGGCAGAGATTGAAGAACAACTTAAAGCCCCCCACAGTAAGAAGGTTGCCCCGGAGAGTTTTGACAGGCTCTACAGCTTACTGAAGGACTCCTGCACCCGCATGCAGAGGTGGCTCAACGAACACGCTGCAACAGCGCAGGATCAGACTGATGAGGGGCAGAAGACTGCTGCACCTATGGAACCCGCCAGACTGCGGGAAGCGGTGGCTCAACTTATTACAATGCTGGCTGAGTACGATCTGGATGCGCTTGAAGTGTGGAAGATGGTACGTGTACCCCTGAGTGAGGAACTGCCGGATTTTATCGGGCGCATCAACACCTATATGAAGAATCTGGAATTTGAGATGGCAAGCCGTCACCTCAAGCACTGGCTGAGCAGTCAGGTCGATTTGGAAAAAGAGGCATCAACTGCGTCGCTCTCTGCCGCACAAAAAGGAAGTGAAACGTGATTACGACACTCCCCACCATCCTCATTGTTGAAGATGAGATTATCAACATTCACAGTCTGTCGCGCATATTGCGCGGCACCGCACGACTGTGTTTTGCCACCTCCGGAGCACAGGCTCTGGAGCTTGCCGAAAGTCTCAAGGCAGAGATGGTTCTGCTGGATATCATGCTTCCGGATATCAGCGGGTTCGAGGTATGCAAACAACTTAAGAACAACCCTGCTACTTCCAGGTGTGCAGTGATCTTTGTAACCGCCCTGGATAGCGATGAAGAGGAGGCTCATGGACTGCGCATGGGCGCTATGGACTACATCAAAAAACCTTTCAACCCCACCATTGTGCGCGAAAGAGTGCAGAATCTACTTAATCTCTCCCTTGCATACCGCGAACTTGAAAAGCTCTCCACCACAGACTTTCTAACCGGAGCGTTCAATCGACGTTACTTCATGGAGATCGCAACAACGGAGTTAAAAAGACATCAGCGCCACGAGAAAAAAACCAGCGTACTGATTCTCGATATTGACCACTTCAAGGAGGTGAACGACACCTACGGCCACAGTGTAGGAGATCAGGCTCTGCGCCACTTGGTGCGGATTTGTCGGGACAACATGCGCGATGAGGATATCTTTGCGCGCTACGGTGGGGAGGAGTTCTGTATCCTGCTGCCAGAAACCGATGCGCCTACAGCGAAGGAGGCAGCGGAACGCCTGCGGCAAAATATAGAGAACCATCCCATGGAGTTTGATGAACAGCACCTGCACCTGAGCGTAAGCATAGGTTTAAGCGGTATTGATCCCCAGGGCAGCACCGACATCAGCCACTGGCTGGACCGCGCTGACCAGGCCCTGTATCGTGCCAAAGAGGGGGGGCGCAACCAGGTGGTATGCTGTAGCGAGAAAACCTAAAGTCTGCACACTATCAATACAGTTTATCAACCCAGGTTATAATACCCCCGATATCGAGCAAAAAAGCCACTCTGCCATCGACAAGCACAGCACCTCCGGACAAAATAGAGATATGCCGTAGATAACGGTGCAATGGCTTGATTACCATATCGGATACTTCAACCACCTCATCCACCTGCAGAGCAAGACGCCGCTGCCCGTGCTGCACTACCACCACATTAATATCTGTATCATTTTTATGCGGTTTATCCGCAGGGGCTGAGGGCATATCCGGAGTCACAATATGCTGCAGGTGATACAGAGATAAACAGGTGTCGCGAAAGATAAAGGCAGGTCTGCCCATATTTGTGGTGAGACGTGAGGACGCGTCTGCAGCGCCGACACCCACCACTTCGATCACCTGGGCCTGGGGCAAGGCTAAAATAGAGTGCTGCACCCGCACCAGCAATGTGGATACCATCGCCATAGATTGCGGGATGTGCAACTCAAAGCAAGAACCCTGACCGGCATCGCTATGAACCTGCACACTTCCACCCACTGCAGTAACCGCAGATTTAACCACATCCAGGCCGGTGCCGCGGCCTGAGATGTTATCAACACTAGTATTGGTACTCACCCCGGGAGCGAAAATAAGCTGGGCAATTTCGTTGTGGGTCATTGTCTCAAGTTGCGCGGGCGCCACTACCTGACGCGCTGCAGCTGTAGCCCGTATTTTATCTACATCAAGGCCAGCCCCGTCATCCCGCACCATTACGCTGATCTGACCGTACTCCTGACGTGCACTGAGCTCCACCCGGCCTACGGGTGTCTTTCTTTTATGCTGGCGCGCCCCGGGAACTTCTATGCCGTGGACAATGGCATTGCGCAGCAAATGCCCCAGAGGATCTTTTATGGTCATCAATACGGCCCGATCCACTTCAGTCTCTTCCCCTTTGGTTACCAGCAGGACACGCTTCCCAGTCGAAAGAGCAAGGTCTCGTACCAGGCGCTGGTATGGACGCCATATCCGCCCTATGGGCTCGAGTCGGTAGTGGAGAATGGCGTCCTGCAGATACGCCATCTGCTGCCCTACATCATCAAGACCCGCCGCAGCTTCACTCTGTCCGCCTGAAACGTTGGAGGGGATACGCATACGCCAGTATCCGAGTTCGGCATTTATGGATGCGAGCATATCGAGAAACTCATCGAGTTTTTTTACCGGCAGGCGGATAAAACCTTCATCGAGAGCATCAGCGCTGGCGGAAGGATAATCCTCCTCTCCTTCCGCATCAGAAGGGTGCTCTTCACTTGCATTGCTTGTGGAGCGACTCTCTAAAGGGTGGGCACTTTCCTGAGTGGAGGGGTTTTGTTCGGGGTCCAGAGGGGGAAGAGGCATGCAAGCTGCAGCCAGTTGTTGCTGCAATGCCGAGGTGTCGAAATCCGGTTCTGTGCTGTGGCGCCCGATATAGTTAAGAGCGGCGCGAACCTCATCCACCACGCGCAGCAGGAGCGAAAGAATATGACTGCTGCATTCGACGTTGTAGTTGCGCAGGTTTTCAAGGAGGTTTTCTGCAGCATGGGTAAGGGTTTCGAGGCTGGTGAACCCCAACATCAGACAGTTACCCTTTACAGTATGCATGGAGCGGAACACCGTATGAATCAACTGTGCATCTCTGGGGTGTGATTCGAGTTCAAGCAGACCGGATTCGATCTGTTGCAGGGCATCTCCGCTTTCAGCAATAAACTCCTGCAGCAGGGCCTGCTGGACACCATCATCCATGCTTTACCCCCTGTCCCGGGCTATTCACGTTTGCGGGCGTACTGGTTCAAAAGCAGCGCTATCTGATCCGGGGGAATAGGATGCGAAAACCAGAATCCCTGCCCGTATTTGCAGTTGGCATCACGAAGGAAATTGCGCTGCTCCTCGGTTTCAATCCCCTCGGCAACAACCTCAAGATTCATGTTGCGCGCTAAATCTGAAATAGCAGTGGCAATAGCGGCGTCATCGCGATTCAAGGTAACATCGCTGACAAAAGAACGATCTATTTTGAGATATTTTATAGGGAACTTTTTGAGATACGCCAGCGAGGAGTAACCGGTACCAAAATCATCTATGGATAGATGCACCCCGAGGCTGCTTATCTGATCCATAATCCCGATGGAATCCTGTATATCATCCATAAGGATGCTTTCGGTCAATTCCAGATCCAAACTATCGGGTTCCAGACCGGAGCACTGCAGAATTTCCTTCAGCTTATCCACCAGATCCGCCTGGTGAAACTGACGCCCGGATATGTTTACGGACATCCTGATCTTTGGTAACCCGGCATCATACCACACACGGGCTTGCTTGCATGCCTGCTTCAGGACCCATTCTCCGATAGGTACTATAAGTCCGGTTTCTTCGGCCATGGGGATAAATTCAGCCGGAGAGATCATGCCACGATGAGGATGCTGCCAGCGCAGGAGCGCTTCTACCCCGACCACTTCACTGGTATGCAGATCAAATTGGGGCTGATAGTGAAGGAGCAATTCATCTTTTTCAATAGCCTGACGCAGTGCGCCTTCGAGCATAAGGAGCTCACCGGCACGCTCGTTGAGGCCCGGGGTGTAGAAGCGATAACAGTCGCGTCCGAGATATTTGGCCTGATACATAGCTGCATCGGCCGCCTTAAGTAACGATTCAACATCCTCTGCATCCTGTGGGTACATGCTGATCCCCACACTTGAGGTAACAAATAGTTTAAACTCCTCAACTTCAATAACCTTCGCCAGGGTCCGGTTGATCGCCTGGGCAAAGCGTACCACTTCTTCAGAATCTGCCACCCGGTCGATGAGTACTGCAAATTCGTCCCCACTGATACGTGCCACGGTATCCCCTGAGCGTGCGATGTTCTGCAAGCGCTCTGAAATGCGCTGCAGAACCACATCTCCTACCTCGTGCCCAAGTGAATCGTTGATTTTTTTAAAGTGATCCAGGTCGAGAAAAAGGACCCCAACCTGCTGGCGCGTGCGCCGCGCACGCGAGAGGGCATGCTGCACATGGTCGCGAAATAATTTACGGTTGGGTAAGTGTGTAAGCTGGTCATGATAAACGAGAAAATCGAGATGATCGCGGTTTTGCTGCAGTTCACGATCGGCCTGCTGACGCTCAATCTCAGCTCCGACCCGGGCCGCCATGATCGCCATTACATCTTCAGCGCGTTGCAGATTATCGATACGATTGCGCGAAAGGACACTTAAAACTCCGATAATATTGCCATCGCGATCGTATACGGGAGTACCGGCATATCCCTCAGCCTGCAGGTTAACCACAAGAGGCGTATGCGGGAAACGATCGAGGAGCCCCTCACTTGCGATAAACATGCCCGAATCGATTACCTGCTGGCACGGGGTATTGGTGGGATCGAAATCGTACTCTTCGAGATTCACCCCATCCTGAAACGATGCCATAGCATGGATACGCCCATTACTCAGGCACTGGCCCACAATACAGCACGATGCATCAAACCAGTCACACAGCTGCTCTGCAACACGCTGGTAGCATGCGGTACCGGCATATCCAAGAGTCCCTTCTACCAGAGCTTGAATCGCCGTCTCAATCTGTTTAATGGTAGTTATATCCTGAATGGTGGCAACAAGCCCTGCAACCTCACCCTTACTGTCAAAAAATGGTGCCTTATTGAACAGAACATGCTTCATCTCCCCTGAAGCACATTTGAGGCTGGTTTCATATGTATGGGCCTGTTCCTCATTGAACACTCTGGCGTCGGTACGCGCACCGAGTTCTGCACGTTCGCCTGAATACACCTGGTCTACACTGCTGTTAACCAGGGTTTCGCGCGAGCTGTCGGCAATATGCTCGTAGCTTTGGTTGCATCCGAGATAGTAACCGGCGCGGTTTTTATAAAATATCGGGTTGGGTATCGCATCAAGAAGGCTCTGGAGAAAGTGGACCTCCTCCTCCAGGCGACGCTCTACCGTCAAACGTTCCAATTCTGCAGCAGCCCGAATGGCAAACATATGCATTGCTGTCTCAAGTTGATCCACATTCTGCATCCGGGTACGGCTGAACACTGCGAGTGGCCCGATTATTTCCCCTTTGGAACTAACCAGAGGGATACCGATGTAACTGTCTACTTCGAGCTGGATGGCAAGATGGTCAAGGGGGAACTTATGGATCAGATCGTGGGGATAGTACTTTATCCCTTCGCGGATAACGATTTCGCATGGAGTATTTTTTAGGGGGAACTCAAAGTTATCGATAATCTTGCCATCAGCATAAACCGCTTCGGTTAGAATAAAATGCTTATCTGGATCTGCAAACTCACCGATGAAGGCATAATCGGCCTGAGCAAAGGCAGCCAATTCGGTCATAAGGTGAGCAAAAAACTCCTCCCCTACAAACCCCGTAATTCTTTCATACAGATATGTCAGTGTGGATCGCGTCAATTCAGATTGAGGCTGTTCAACATTCACAAGCACATCCCGACAAAATCAAAACAAAAAAATTTCTACCTGGCCGTGTCACGTACGCATATAACTGCGTTATATGTATCTTTACTCAACGGAGCCGACTGCTTATTAAAAACAGAAACCGCCCAATAACGCAAGAGCGAATCGTGATATGGCGTAGAACTCCAACATGTAGCGATACGACTGCTTAACGGTGTTCTTCCGTCCTGAGTACCCAGCCTGGAGGCTAAAGCTGACAACTCACAGTCGGTAGGAAGACGCCAGTCACTCCGCCCTTTTAAAACCAGGTTCTCACAATATAACTGTGCTTCATCATACTGATATAAATCCTGTTGCAACAGAAAGCTGCCCAACTCGGTTGTTGCGGAACACTGCCACTCCAGGGCGGTGTCACAGGTATGTTTTTTCTCGCAACCGTACATCCCAGTAAGTACGCATACGCCCATAAGAAGCGCAAGCATAGCACCCAGCAGAGGCTGCAGGCAGATATTTTTATGTTTAAACCTTCCTGAGTGTAACATCTGGGAACCTGTTCCTAATACATGTGTTTTTTATGTACCGGCGTCTTGTGGCTCTAAGGGCCTACAGTTAAACGCATGGGCATCCGGATAACGGTGAATCTATCGTCTTGTAGAGTAATGTGTTAAAGTGCCATTGAAGTAAAGACTTAGAGCAGGACTCAAATAGACATTAGAAATATCTTTACCACAAGTGATGGTGTGTATATGCAACAAGCAGACCATCCAAGAGGTAAACACGGGTTACCTTCTGTGTTTTGTTTGACTTATATACGCGAAAGCATAAAACATGCATGACAAACAACAGCTTTTAAAAAACATCCCGGCTGTAGATCGCGTTCTGGATTGCCAGAATTTAGCTACCGTCAGTGCGCCACACTCCCTGGTGCTGGAAGCGGCCCGTGAAGCAGTTTCTTACGCCCGCAACAAAATTCTGGCGGATGAAGACAACTTCTGCGCAGATCTGGAATCGATCCGTAAGGATGCACACGCACGCCTGCAAATGAAGCTTATTCCCTCTCTGCGTGAAGTAATTAACGCCACCGGCACCCTGCTGCACACCAATCTGGGACGTGCACCACTGTGTAGTGCGGCCCTCGAAAACATATCCAGCATTGCACGGGGATACTCCAATCTGGAGCTCGACCTTGCAAGCGGGAAGCGTGGGCATCGTTACAGCCATATAGATGAGCTGCTGTGCCGCCTTACCGGTGCTGAAGCTGCAGCTGTGGTGAACAACAATGCGGGCGCGGTTCTTCTCTCACTTACCGCTCTCGCTCGAGGGCGCGAAGCGGTGGTTTCACGCGGAGAGCTGGTAGAGATCGGGGGGGCATTCCGGGTTCCGGATGTAATGGAAGCAGGGGGGGTGGAGCTGCGCGAAGTAGGAACCACCAATAAAACCCACCTGCGCGACTACCACGGGGCAATCAACCCTGAAACCGGGCTGCTGCTCAAGGTGCATACCAGCAACTACCGTATCGTGGGCTTTACCCAGAGTGTGGACGCACACGAACTCGTAAGCCTGGGGCGAGAGCACGACATCCCCGTGATGGAGGATCTCGGCAGTGGAATGCTCTTTGACCTCTCAGCCTTCGGCCTTCCGCGCGAACCTACCGTAGCGGAACAGGTAGAAGCGGGCATAGACGTGATCACCTTCAGCGGAGATAAACTTCTGGGCGGGCCACAGGCTGGACTTATCGTGGGGAAAAAGTGGGCCATCGATGCAATCCGCCACCACCCTCTCGCACGTGCACTGCGCATGGACAAACTTACCCTCGCCGCACTCGAGACCACTTTGCGCCAGTATCTGGATCAGGAGCAGGCACTGGAACAAATTCCGGTATTGCAGATGCTGAAGATGTCAGCCGCCACCATACATGAACGCAGCAGCGCATTTGCACAGGAACTGGCAAAGCATCTGGATAATGCTACCAGCAGCAAACCCCACATTGAAATTGTGGAAGAGAGCAGCTGTGTTGGAGGCGGGGCACTACCCACCACTGATCTACCCGGGTGTGCGGTAGCTATACGATTTCCACAGCTGAGTCTTGAAGCGCTCGCTCTTCAACTGCGCCGCCAGCAACCTTCCATTATAGGACGAATTCAGGATGACGCCCTGATAATAAACCTGCGCACCGTTTTCCCTCCCCAAACTGAAGCCTTAGCTGAAGGGATAGCCGCGGGAGTAAACACCCTGAATAAAAATAAGCACAAAGGTTCGTAGGAATGTCATCGCATAACAAACATATTATTGTAGGTACTGCCGGACACGTGGATCACGGCAAGACGGAACTAATCGGCGCTTTGAGCGGGATCAAGACTGATCGCCTGAAAGAGGAACAACAACGCGGGATCTCCATCGATCTCGGATTTGCTGCCTTCAAACTCGAGAGCGGGGAGCAGATCGGGGTTATCGACGTACCCGGGCATGAAAAATTTATCAGCAACATGCTCGCCGGCATCGGCGGTATTGACATGGTGCTCCTGGTGGTAGACTCCAATGAAGGGGTAATGCCTCAGACTGTAGAACACCTGCAGATTCTCGACCTGCTAAACATCCCGCGCGGAATTATTGTAATGAGCAAGATCGACCTGGTGGAACCGGACTGGGCTGATATTGTTGAGGAGGAGATCCGCGAAGCAGTGGAAGGAACCTTCCTCGCGGAAGCTCCGGTGGCCAGGGTGTCATCCATCACCGGCACCGGAATCAAAGAACTTACCGCAATGATTGCGGCACAGGCAAACCACATCCCGGAGCGCGATGCCGATGGGCCCATGCGCCTGCCCATTGATCGCCACTTCAGCGTGGCCGGATTCGGCACAGTAGTGACGGGCACCCTTTTAACCGGAACCGCAAATATCGGCGACAATGTTGAGATTCTTCCTCTGGGCGAACAGGTGCGTATCCGTGATATTCAGGTGCACAACAACAAGTGTGCTCAAGCTCGCTGCGGTCAGCGGGTGGCGCTTAACCTGGCCGGACTCCAGCGCGAAAATCTCCATCGCGGCTGTGTTGTAGCTACACCGGGTATTTTTGAGCAAACCAACCGTTTAGATGCACGTCTAACCCTGCTGGAGGATGCGCCGCGCGCGCTTAAGTTCCGCGACCCGGTGCACCTGTACCTGGGCGCAAGCCGCGTCGTGGGTCTTATAGCCCTCCTCGATAGGGATCAACTGGAGCCGGGTGAAAGCGCCCTGGTGCAGATCCACCTGGATAAACCCCTGGTGGCACACCGCGAAGACCGCTTTATCATCCGCTCCTACTCTCCCATGCACACCATCGGTGGCGGCACCGTGATCGACCCGGGCGCAGAAAAGCACAAGCGCTTTCGCCCCGAAATACAGCAGGCCCTTAAAGAGCTCGAATCAGGCGAGGGCTCGTTCATCCTGCAGAAACTCAGCGAGTTGCAGTGCGCACGGATAAAGGACCTGGAGCAGATATCCGCCTTGAGCCGCGAGCGCATCTGCGCCAACCTCGAGCAGCTGCAGAAAAGCGGACAGGCTGTTGCTCTGGGCGATCAGTGGGTTGATGCCAGCAGTATGAAACTCTGGATTCACCGTATAAAAGAGGCGGTGAAGGCGCATCACGCAGCCAATCCACTCCTGCCGGGGATGGGGCACGCTCCCCTGAAAGCGCTGCTGCCCAAGCGCCTGAGCAACAAGGCGTTTGAGGAACTGCTACGCCAGGCTGAGCTTGAACGGGTGGGGGAGTGGATAAAAGAGGCACAATTTACCCCGCATCCCAGCGCGGAGCAGGATCATGTAATTGATACCATAGCCGCAACATACAGACGTGCGGGGGTACAGATAAAAGGACGCACTGAGATGCTCGGGCGCATTGACTTCGGCGCTGAGAATCCTGAGGATCTGCTCGGGTACATCTTTTTCAGCGCAAAGCTTATCAAGCTCACGGATGATATCTTCATCCATCCGGATGCGTATGCCCAGGCATTGAACGCCCTAATTCAGCACTTCAGCAAGCATTCGAGTCTGACCCTGGCAGAATACCGCGACCTCATCGGCAGCGCGCGCAAGCCGGTTCAGGCGTTACTGGAATATTTTGATGCGCAGAAATACACCCTGCGCAAAGGGGATGCACGTGAGGCGTGGAAACTGCCGCAAGTAGGGGCGCCGCTTGCTGCGCCCTGATCTACGGTGTTGCGTCGCAAAAACGGGCGCAGCAAGCGGCGCCCCTACGACACAAAAACCCGAAAGGTATTTTTTATGGACGGCAAGAAAACAGCATTGAGTCAGATGGCGCGCAGCGCCGGGTGAGCGGCTAAACTGGGTCCCGAGACCCTGGCTCAGGTTCTGAGTCAACTGCCACCCAACAACAACCCGAACCTCCTCTCTGAGGATATCCCCTGTGCGGATGCAAGCATCTATCGCATCAGCGATACGTTGCTGCTGCTGCAGTCGGTTGATTTTTTCACCCCGGTAGTGGATGACCCGTACACCTTCGGCGCCATTGCTGCGGCCAACGCGCTTTCGGACGTCTTCGCTATGGGGGGACAACCCATCACCGCCATGAACATTGTGGCGTTCCCACGCTGTTTGGACGTAGATGTTCTGACCCAGATTCTCCGAGGCGGAAGTCACAAGGTACATGAGGCGGGAGCCGTTGTTGCCGGCGGGCATTCCATTGAAGATGATGAGCCCAAATACGGCATGGCAATTACCGGCACCGTACATCCGGACAGACTCATCACCACGCGTGACTGCCAGCCGGGGGATAAGCTGATAATGACCAAAGCGTTGGGGAGTGGGATTCTCACCACTGCCCTGAAGGCTGAAATTGTAACGGAAAAGGAACTCGAGTCTGCGATTACCGCGATGGCGCGCCTTAACAAATATGCTGCTGAGGTAATGCTGGAGGAGGAGGTACATGCGTGCACCGACATCACCGGTTTCGGCATCCTGGGGCACTGCAGTGAAATGGCGCACGCAAGCAGAGTGGAGATCAGGATCGACTGCGCCACCCTTCCCGCATATCCCGGCGCCGCAGACATGGCGGCCGTGGGGCTGATCCCGGAGGGGAGCTATCGCAACCGTCAGCACTATGCGAAGGGGTTGCGCGATCCTGAGGCGCTCGATCCATTCGCCCTTGATCTGTTGTGCGACCCCCAGACTTCCGGAGGGCTGCTGATGGCAGTGCCTCCCCATGCTGCGGAAACACTCCTTGGGCGTCTGCGCGAAGCAGGAGAAGTAGCCACTCTTATCGGGGAAGTAACCCGTGCGGATGTTGAAGAAGGGCGGGTGGACGTGGCGTAACCACCCGCCCTTTTCATTCCTGCCTGAAGGCTAGAATTCATCGTCAGCCCACATGTGGGGCTCAAATCGCACCACTTTGTTGCGTCCGCTCTCCTTTGCCTGATACAGCGCCACATCTGCAAACTTAATCGCCTGCCAGAATGCATCGGTATCGTGGGGGAATTCACTCACTCCGACGCTGATGGTCTTCCTGATCTTCTCCCCATTGACATTGAACCCTTTTTCTTCTACCCCCTTGCGCACTTTTTCTGCTACCGATTCAGAGTCTCCCGGTTCGATATCAATGAGCATTATGAGGAATTCCTCTCCACCGTAGCGTATCACCAGATCCGCCTCACGCACACTCGCGCTCAAAATGCTCGTGCAATCCTTGAGAATGGTATCTCCTGCATCGTGGCCGTACTTATCATTAACCTGCTTGAAGTAGTCGATATCGCACATAAGCAGGCCGATGTTCTTCTTACGCCGCAGGGTCATGGCGATGAGATGGGAAGCCTGATCCTGCATGAAGCGACGATTGAACAGTCCGGTCATGGGATCACGCAGGGTGGAGTCGTGCAGGGTTTTCATCAGCCGTTTTGCCTCAATAACCGAGAGTGATTGCTTGATATATGCCTCTGCCTTCGACACTTTCTGTTCAATCTGCGCCCGAGTGAGTCCGCTCTGCTCAGGTTTATCAAACACAAACTGCACTACCCCTCCTGCATGTCAACCCAGAATCATGGGGATACATACATGTACTTTATCCTGGCTCTGTATGAACTGCTTGCACACCCGATCATACATGAGGGAGGAGATATCGTGCCCGGTCTTAACCGCCCGGCACAGATCGCAGCTGTTGAGAATTTCCGGATTACATTCAAGATCTTTTTCTGACAAGGTCACCGGGAATACCGGTTTCATGGTTTTAAAATCCTCCGCAACTTCATAGATGCGGTAGTTTTCCATCTCCAGATTGGTCTGGAATGCTTCACCCATGCGCGAGTAAACATCCTCCAGGGTAGCATCCTCCTCAATTACATTCTTGAACACCGTCATCCCGTGTACGGTATCCATCAACTCGTTGAATTGGGTTGCCATCTCCCCGATTTCGTCAGCAGAACGTACTTCAATCTTATCCATCAGATCCACGTGACCGGTGGCGAGGGTGTGAATTTTACGGATCATGGCACTCACCGGCTTTACAATCGAATCAGCAATCCAGAAGGTAAACACGGCGAGCAATCCCAGGGCTAAAACCAGAACGCCAATTACTATCCAGAACGCATAGCTGGTGGCGGTAGTTATCGCATGAGAATAATTCTTTGCCTGGATCGAAATGTGGTCCAGGAATTCAACACTCTGGGTTTTAATCCTGTGGAGATTGTCTTCCAGCCGGTTGATGTAACGAGAACCTTGTAGCCCTTCATTGCCCTTGCCTGATGCGGCATCTGCGCGCATAAAACCGTAACTTGTAGTGGTATCGAGCATATCACCCACATAAGTTCGAATATCCTCCACAAACACCTTGTTCTGCTCTTCTTCGAGCCAGGTTGGTTTGCTCAAGCGTTTCCATAACAGGCGCATGGGGGAAGCTGGCTGTCCAGCATTCACTTCATCCAGAGACGCGTTCATCCCCTGCAGAATGATACGCACTTTTTCTGCATTAGCGGCAATGCGTTTTTCGCTCTGCGCACTTTCCAAATCATCAACCCAGCGCTCCAGCTCATAGGTTTTGCTCAGAATCTCGTTGGCAGTGCGTTCGTAAGGCAGCAACACCTTTACCATAGCGGATGTCTTCATGTTCACATCAATAAGTGCGTAAAATGACACACTCGCAAGAACCAGAAACCAGAACAACACTCCGGCAGAGAACAAAAGGAATTTTTTTCTGATCGGCAGATCCACAAAGGTAATAAAACGGATAATTCTTCTAATCAGGCTTCGCTTCTTTTTTTCAGCCACGCTAATGTCCTCCGCACAAAGTCACAACGCTATTCAGCTACACAAAACACAGTCAAAAGGCGATATCCGGCGAAAAAGCGCCCCACAAAATCAGCCAAAAGCGGATCCCGCTATTTTTGCCCTTTAACCGAATTGCCAACTGCAAAAGCCTTGCCGACAAACTCGCCTACACCATAATATTCACGTGCCCCGGGGATAAACAGGAGAGGATCCATCTCTTTCACATCCGGCACTCCTTTTTCATCCAGACATTCGCTCTCCAGTTTCACATCCATCACTTCTCCCACAAACAAGGTATGGGATCCGAGTTCAGTACTATGCTTGAGGCGACATTCGAGCACCAGATAGGCCTCCTCGAGACATGGAGCGTGGACAAATTCTCCTGTGCTCACATGCTGACCACACGCCTCTATTTTGTTCAGATCCCGGCCGGAGGCGATACCATAGTAATCTGCCGCAATTACGTGCTCACACCCGAGTAGATTAATACTGAATGCCTGGTGCTCCAGAATACCGGCAAAGGTGTGACGCTTTTTCTGCACAGAAACCATTACGCACGGTGGCTCGGAACAGCAGATTCCGCCCCATGCGGCATTCATCATATTCGGCTCTCCATGTACATCATAGCTTCCGACCAGATACACCGGGGTTGGAAATGCGAGCGGTTTTGCTCCCAGCGATTGTTTCATATTATGTCCTCCTTCGTTACGTTGTCTTTCAGGATAAAAATCTTTAACCTGTTGAGCATCAGATCCCGGTTAGATCAAAGGTTTCCGGTCTGATTTCAATCCCGTGTGCATCCATGTAGTCAATAAGACGCTGCGCATGGTCTTTGTCTTCAGCGTTCAACTGCTGAAACACCTCTTCTACCCTGCTGGACGGCTCTTTATCCATAAAGCGCTGAAAGTGCATTTCAGCAGCTGAGCATTCTATCCCCAGGGCGAGATTGAAGGCCTGAGTCCGTGATGGTGGATTGCGGGAATAGTGTTCGTGCCAATATTTAAGCCATTCACAACTTTTGGAAATACACGCTAAACTCTCGGCCATGAGATTTTCGGGAATGGATCCGCGTGGGGCAAAAACATCTTTAATACTGCGCAACAGGGCGGCATGATTTTGTTCTTCGAGCATGAGATTCCACCAGAAATCGCTGTCTTGCGGAATCTCATGATAAAAAAGGATGTAGAGCTTTGCTACTTGGAGCTCAAGCTCAATGGATGCCTCAAGGATATTATCAATATCGACGCTCATTCAGTCTCCTCCGACTCTCTGATCACAACCAATGTCTTGCCCACAAACTCTGCAGCGTGTACATCCGGAATCCGGCTCAGGACAGGGAGGTGTAAGTGTATGTGAATGGCTGCGCTCATATTCATCCCACAGATATTCGCGACTTACTCCAGATGCAATACTATACCAGGGGTATTGATGTGCAAAGTTATGCGTAGAATATATAACGTCATTAAGATCTACCCCGTTAATCCGGCACGCTGTTTTCAGGTTCTCGCCATCGGCCATGGACTGGATCACCTCCGCACCGCACCGACCCGCGCGGGATAAAAACCCCTGAAGTTCGGCACCTTTTGCGGATTCCACCTGCAAACGCAGATTGGCACTTTTATTTACATATTTGCGCAACATCCCGATACGTACCTTCAGAACCTTTACCGGCGCCATGGAATGCCACTGAAATGGTGTCATCGCTTTGGGAACAAAAGGGTTAACCGAGAGATGGATGCTTCCCGCACGCCCCAGAGCACGTTGCTGATCCATCCAGGCAATACGAATCTGTTCCACCAGTTCAATCATGGCCTGGATATCCGCATCTTCCTCAAAAGGTAGACCAATGAGAAAGTAGAGCTTAAGGTTCGGAATACCCGCAGCAGCAATCATCTCGGCAGCCTGAATAATCTGAGAGGCACTTAAATGTTTATTTATGCTGTCGCGCAGGCGCTGGCTTCCTGCTTCCGGCGCCAGAGAGATGGTCTTCTGCCCCGAATCGCGCAGCATATCAACCTGTTCCGGGGTCATACTGTCAACGCGCAGGCTTGCTACTGAAACCTGCCCTCCCGCAGCACATATCTCCCCTGCCACACACTCAAGCGCGGAATAGTCTGACACTGCTGCTCCGACCAGTCCCGCGGTTATCCCCTCATGAAGATCACCTCCCAAATGTTCAAGCACCTTATGGGAGTGGCGTTCGCGCGGCGGAAGATATACAAATCCGGTAGCACAGAAGCGGCAGCCGCGCCCACATCCACGCGCCACTTCAACCAGCCGCATGTCGCCAAAGGCGGTATCCGGGGTGGAGACAAAACTGCGACATTCACTGGTGTCTAGATCTTCCACCCAGCAGCGCTGCACCGGGAACGTAACCCCTTCCTCCACCTCCCAATCCACACTGCCGTCAGCATCTACATGCGGGTGACACAAAGCCGGCACATAAAAACCCGGCTGGGATGCAAGGCTTTGCAACAACCCGGCACGGGGAGAGTCACACAGCAGGGTACCAATAAGGGGAGGGAGAAGAACCTCTGCTTCACCGATAATAAAAACATCAAACCATGGCGCCACTGGTTCCGGATTCATCAGGGTACAGATCCCGCCTGCTACTACCACCGGATCACAGGTACGGCGTTGTTCCGCATTAAGGGGCAGGCGCATCATCTGAAACATGGGGGGAAGATGGAGATAGTCATTCTCGAAAGAGAGGGAAAACGCAACCACATCAAAGTCGGTAATAGAGCGCCGACTTTCAAACGAGCATAAATGGGCATTTTGTGCCTGCATCGCTTTGAACTCATCTGCATCGGGCCAGAAAACACGCTCACATACACATTCAGGATGCTGATTAAGCCAGTGAAACACCGCCTGAAAACCGAGATTGCTCATGGCATTGTAGTAGGTATTGGGATACACCAAGGCCACGCGAAGCCGCGCACCTGCATGTGCTGTTGAACGTGGATGTTCTCCGCGCAGACGCTCCTGGCGCCTCTGTTCGTATTCCGGGCCCATTAAATATCCTGTGTCTAGTGGCGCTGCTGTGATGTTATCCACAAACAACGAAAACGGGGGCCTGCACTAAATCAAGTACGGCCCCCGCTCGTTTACATCATATTATTTTGCCCTACTACACTGCCATCGCGCTGCTCAGGGGAACATATTGGCAGATTTTCAGTCAACACGCTTGCGCAAAAAGGTAGGAATATCGTACTCATCCTCTTCCGCATTATTCATCCGCATCATGCGCGCACTGTCGCGTTGCTGTTTGCGAATAATTGTAGGCACATCGAGATCCACATTGGTGCCGATGCGCTTCGCGGCGTTTTCCTTTACATCTTCGAGATTTTTATGTTTTTTATCAAAGGACGCGCCAAAGCCAGTAGCAATAGCTGTTATCTGGAGGCTATCTTCCATCTCCTCATTTACCACGAGCCCGACAAAGATATTAGCATCCTCGTGCACTTTCTCCTGCACGATGCGCGATGCCTCATCAAACTCCTCCATGGTCATGTTGCTGGAGCCGGTGATATTGACAAGCACCCCTTTGGCACCGGAGATATCAATATCCTCCAGCAAGGGGCTGCTAATAGCCTGATGCGCGGCTTCACTCGCTCGCTTTTCTCCTTCGGCCACCCCAATACCCATCATCGCCATGCCGCGCTCACTCATTACCGATTTGACGTCGGCAAAGTCGACATTGATCACTCCACTGGTGGTGATGATATCGGAAATCCCCTGTACGGCTTGACGCAATACATCGTCCGCAGGCTTGAACGCCTCTAGAATGCTGGTGTTTTTACCTGCGAGGCCGACGAGGCGATCGTTGGGAATAATAATCAGGGAATCAACCACATCCTTGAGCTCAGTCGCCCCAGTATCCGCTTTGACCATCCGCTGGCGCCCTTCGCGGGTGAACGGTTTGGTGACAACCCCTACAGTAAGGGCTGAAACCTCCTGGGCCACCTCTGCTATAATCGGTGCAGCACCGGTTCCGGTTCCGCCCCCGAGTCCGCAGGCTACAAATACCATGTCTGCACCGCTGAGAAGTTCAGCGATGCGGCTTCGATCCTCCATAGCCGCTTCACGCCCGGTTTCCGGGTTTGCACCCGCACCCAGACCTTTGGTGAGTTTGGTCCCTAATTGAACCTTTGTCGGTGCTTTGCTGCGTTTAAGCGCCTGAGCGTCGGTGTTGGCCACAATAAATTCCACACCGGTGATACTGGCATCGATCATGGCGTCAACCACATTACCGCCACCGCCACCAACACCAATAACCTTTATCTTGGCCGACTGATCCAACGATTCATCAAATTCAAACATAGAAGTTCCCCCTGAGGTTTAACCGACCCGGAACCACCCATAGCCTGGGTTCAGGTTGGGGTCCGATCGTTATATAATGCGAGTTAAAAAAATTCTCCGAACCAATTCTTCATCCGCTGCATAACTTTTTCAAACAGCCCCTGCTCATCGCGGCTGAAATTTTCCATTTCCTGGTGCTGGCTCCCGTATACCACAAGACCGACACCGGTGGCATACACCGGAGAATTGACAACGTCAATCAGCCCCCCGACTCCCTGAGGCACACCACGTCGTACCGGCATGCTGAAAATCTGTTCAGCAAGTTCCGGCATTCCGGGCAGGATACTGGTGCCGCCGGTTAGAACAATGCCGGAGGCGATCATATCCTCGTATCCACTCTTGATGATTTCACGATTGATGAGATTGAAGATCTCTTCGACTCGAGGCTCAAGGATTTCTGCAAGCAGCTGGCGTGACAACACACGGGGTTCTCGCCCCCCTACAGAGGGGACTTCAATGGTTTCATCTTTGCCTACCATATCAGTGAAGCAACATCCGTATGCCTGTTTGATGCGCTCCGCCTCAGCCATGGGGGTACGCAACCCTACCGCTATATCGTTGGTAAGGTGGTTGCCGCCGAGAGAAAGGACGGTGGTATGTTTGATAGCTCCATCGACAAAAATCGCCAGGTCGGTGGTTCCTCCCCCGATATCCACAATCGCTACACCAAGCTCTTTCTCTTCGGGGAGCAAGACCGATTCCGCAGATGCCAGAGGTTCGAGGACAATATCCGCTACATTCACATCCGCCCGATTGCAGCTTTTGATTATATTCTGCGCACTCGCCACGGCACCGGTCACCACATGAACTCGCGCCTCCAGACGTACACCACTCATCCCCAGGGGCTCTTTAATCCCGTCCTGGTCATCAATGATATACTCCTGTGGCAATACGTGGACAACCTCCCGATCCATGGGGATCGCTATGGCCTTCGCGGCGTCAATTACACGGTGAATATCCTCATCGGTAACCTCGCGGTTCTTTATCGCGATAACTCCCTGAGAGTTCATCCCGGTTATATGCGCCCCGGCAATACCGGCAAATACCGAGTTTATCTCACACCCGGCCATCAACTCCGCTTCCTGAATAGCCTTACGGATTGCCGCTACCGTACTTTCGATATTGATTACCGCCCCTTTGCGAATCCCTTTGGAAGGGCTGGTGCCGATACCAACAATCTCAAGATCATTTGCAGTAACACTGCCTATGATGGCACAGATTTTGGTTGTGCCTATATCCAGCCCCACGATTAGGTTTTCTTTTTGGTTGCTCATTCCAGTCCTTCCCCATGACATCCGGATAACAGTACTACGCAGGTATAGTGTTTCTCGGCATATGCAAATATTTTCTGTTTATTCCCGGTCATCATCCAGTTTTTTAACAATGAGTTTACCCGGAACATTCAGATCAATATATTCAATTACGTCAAGATCTGCTTTAAGTTTGGGATACATATGCTCAAGCAGATCCAGCTTGGCGCTGAACTGATCTTTCCCCAGTCGGAGCGTAACTCCATGCTCCAGGGTATACAAGTCAATGCCGCGTTCAAAATCAACGTGTATTTGTGCGACTTCCTCTATAGTAAAGATGGTACGCTCTTCCAACAGTGCAACTACTTCAACCACCCGTTCGAGCCAGGGTTCGCCCAAAGACTCGGATGATTCCAGGTCTGCACGACCAAACCCGGACACCATGGGGTAATCAAGGGAATCACCTCGGTGGAGAACCTTAAAAACATCTCCCCGGCGATCTACATAGTAAAGATAGTCGAGGTTGATGATACAACACGGAGTGTGTTCAACAATACTAACCTTGACACCTCGTGGCAACAGGCGTTCCACCTGAGCCCTTAGAATCCAGTCATTTTTCTCGAGACGCTGGCCGATAAGCTCGAGATCCAAGTCAAAAGTGCCCTGTCCATGACGAATATCTGACAGTGCGAGAATCTCCTCGGTGCTGAGGCGCTGATTACCATTGACTTTTATGTGCTCAACCTGGAACGAATCCGATGTACTCAACATGTACATACCAAAACCCGCTCCAATCAGAAGCGCGATGGCACATATCAACATAATCAGAAAATACAGAACCCGGCTGAATATCCCCTTATAGTCTTTTTTCGGTTCTACCCGTCTGTTTTTAAGATTTTTCTTCTTTTTGTCCGATGTTGTGCGCCCGGATGCGGTCATAATATCAGATGCCGCCCTTTGCCATCATCATTTTGATACACAGCTCACTCAGGATTACTTGTCCAGTGCTGCATCAAACAGGATCCGTTCAACAAGCCCTGCAAAATCCATTCCTGCGTGCGCTGCAGCCTTGGGCAACAAACTGGTTTCTGTCATGCCGGGGATGGTATTAACCTCTAAGAAGAAGTATTCATCCCCGCGCAGCATAAAATCAACGCGCACTGCTCCCCTGCACCCCACAGCACTATACACATTCTGCGCTGCCGCTTGTACCGCAGCATACAGCTCTTTATCTAATGGAGCAGGAACATGGTATTCTGTCTGTCCTGGAGTATATTTAGCCTTATAGTCATAAAAACCACTTTGTGCAACTACCTCCACTATCGGCAGAGGGTTGCCATCCATAACCCCCACTGTTACCTCGCGCCCGGCGATAAAATCCTCTACCAGCACCTTATCATCATATGTACGCGCCAATGTAATTGCTTCCTGCAACTCGGCAGCATCTTGAGCCACGCTTATACCCAGGGTTGAACCTTCTCGCACAGGTTTAACCACACACGGATAGCTGATGTGGGTGTCGCAAAAAATGTTTAAATCTGTCTGCGCATTAACCACTTTTGCATGTGGGGTTACAACACCGGCAGCCTTAACCAGGGTCTTGGTTACAGCCTTGTCCATGGCCACAGATGATGCCAGCACCCCACTACCGGTATAGGGTATTTTCATCATCTCCAGCAGCCCTTGGATAGTCCCATCCTCACCGTGGCGACCGTGTACTGCCAGAAACGCCACTTCAGCCTCCGACAGGAGCAACTGAGGTGCAACATCCTCGGCGGAATCTACCGGAAATGCTTCGTACCCTTTCTGCTTCAGAGCATTAAGAACTGCCTCACCGCTGCGGAGAGAAACCTCTCGCTCGGCCGAGTCTCCCCCCAAAATAACCGCCACAGATTTTTCTTTAAAATTCTCAGGCTTCATATCTACTTAACTCCTCAGAGAGCAAACGGATTTCCGGCTTCAGTTTTATATTATAGCGCCGATATACTTCGCGCTGAACGTGATCTATAAGAGCCTTGATTTCAGCCGCACTCGCCGTTCCTGTGTTAATGATAAAGTTGGTATGTTCGGGCGAAATCTGCGCCCCTCCAATACTGAAGCCGCGCAAGCCACATCCATCAATCAGCTTCCACGCAGAGGCATCAGGCGGATTACGAAACACACTTCCGGCATTAGGCATCCAAGTCTTCTGCGCCTGTTTACGGTATTCCAATGCCGCATTGCGCCGTTCCATACATAGCTGCGCGGATGTTTGGTGCAACTGCAGGGTCACTTCCAACACACACATGCCAGCACTGACATTACTGGATCGATAACCGAAATCGAGTTGAGCCCGATCCAGGTTGCGTATTACCCCATCCTGAACTACACGTATGCTGTTGATCACCTCTGCAAAGCACTGGGAACCGGCACCGGCATTCATAACCACCGCGCCTCCCACACTTCCGGGGATGGCGGCCAGATCTTCTAGGCCACTATCGCCGTTGCGGGAACATTCATGCACCAATTTAGGCAACATTGTTCCGGCCCCCACAGTATAAGTTCCGGAGCCGATTCGCTCAATGCGGTCAAGATGATTCAGCTGAGCTACTACTGCCCGAATCCCGGCATCGGGAACCAGGACATTTGAACCGCGTCCAAGCACTACCCAGGGTAAGTGATGGAGATGGAGAAATGCAAATAACTGCTCTGCAGATTTGAGGCCACATGGCCGTACCAGGAGATCTGCGTCACCGCCGACCTTCCAGCTTGTAAGAGGCGCTAGGGGAGCGTGAACCTCTACTTCTACTCCGGTCTCCCTCTCGAGCACCCGCGCCAGCCGGCCTGGAGTCTCATACTCCCACCTCATACGCCCCGGTTCAGGCGATCGAGAAGCTCATCTCCTGCCTGCCATACGGAGCCCGCGCCCATGGTCATCACCATATCATCGGGCAGGAGGTCATTCTCCACCTGCTCGAGTGCCTGCTTTACGCTGGGACAATAGCAAACTCCCCGGTGACCATGCTCTGCCACGGCACGCGCCAGATCTTCCCCCTCGGCACCCCCAATAGGATCTTCGCCGGCGGGGTACACATCGAGGATATACACCTTGTCCGCCTGATTAAACGCAGTGATAAAGTCGTTGAACAGAGCCTTGGTACGACTGTAGCGATGGGGCTGAAAAATTGCCACAATGCGGCGATTCCATCCACTCCGTGCGGCATCCAGAGTAGCGCGTATCTCAACCGGATGGTGGCCATAGTCGTCCACGAGCATAAACCCTTTAGTGTGCTTGATCTGAAACCGGCGTTTGACTCCTGCAAAGGTGAGAAAACCGGCCTCTATATCAGCCTGCTCAATATCAAGTTCCCGCGCTACCGCCATCGCGGCGAGGGCGTTGAGAACATTGTGCTCCCCCGGCATTTCAAGCTTTATCTTCCCCAGACGCCCGTCGCGGTTGTGAGCACTGAATTCAACTCCGCCATCCTTATGTAAAATATCGGTGGCAAAGTAATCGGCCTGCGGGCTCATTCCATAGGTGACAAAGCGTTTCTGCACCTGGGGTAACATCGCCTGAATGTTGGGGTCATCGAGACAGAGTACCGCAAGGCCATAGAACGGAATCTTATTGATAAAGCTTACAAACACATCCCGGATCGCCTGGATATCGGCGTAGTAGTCGAGATGATCCTGGTCGATATTAGTGACCACCGCAATCACCGGAGAAAGGCGCAAAAAGGAGCCATCAGACTCATCCGCCTCAACCACCATGAAATCCCCCTGACCGAGGCGCGCATTGGAATCCATGGCATTGACCTGCCCTCCGACAACAGCTGTAGGATCAACCCCGCCATGGTAAAGGAGGGCCGCTACCATGCTCGTAGTAGTTGTTTTACCGTGGGTGCCGGCAATTGCAATACCGTACTTCAAGCGCATCAGTTCCGCGAGCATCTCAGCGCGCGGTATCACCGGTATCATGCGACGATTCGCTTCAGCTACTTCCGGGTTATCCGCTGTAATGGCGGAGCTGGTGACCACCACCTGAGCATCGTGGACATTCTCAGCGCCATGGGAATAGTATACCTTACTCCCATAGTCCTCCAGGCGCCGGGTTATTTCGGTACTGCGCAGATCAGAGCCGCTAACCTCATATCCGAGAGTGAGCAGCACATCGGCAATACCGCTCATCCCGATACCTCCGATCCCTACTAAATGTATACGTCGAAATCTTCCGTACATATCTCTAACGTTTCCGTGCCGCCATACGACACTGGTGAAGAATTAAATCTGCTGCGCCCTTTGCCGCTGCGCTGCGTGCCCGCCGGGCCATCATGGACAACTCTGAGCGATTTTGCAACAATTCCTTAATCTGTGCCGCCATCAGCTCTTGGGTCAGTTCCTGCTGGCGCAGCATCACAGCTCCGCCCGCATTGACCAGAGCCATGGCGTTGTGTGTCTGATGGTCTCCGGCAGCCTCTGGGAACGGCACCAGCACCGCAGGACGACCGCACGCCGCGAGTTCGGCAACCGTAGTTGCTCCTGCCCGACATATCACCAGAGCGCTGTCACGGTACGCCTGGGGCATATCGTTTATAAAATCTACCACTTCCACCTGCTCTGCACATCCGGCCCGGGCGTAGGCACTCCTGACTTCCTCCACCTGGGTCTTTCCACTCTGGTGGATAACCCGAAGCGCGGGGATATCCTGAAGAAGCGACGCTACCGCAGGTACCATGCACGCATTAAGCGGGCGCGCGCCCTGGCTCCCGCCGAATATCAGCAGGCACGGCACCTCTCCGCTCCAGGGAGGAATGGTAAAGAGCTCGGCACGCACAGGATTCCCGCTCAGACAAACCCTGGATGCGGGGAAGTCCTCCAGCGCCTTGGGGAACGAAACACAGATCCGCTTTGCCCACCGCGCTCCCACGCGATTGGCCAGTCCGGCAGAGGCATTCTGCTCATGCAATACCACCGGAATCCGCAACAGTCCGGCAGCAATCACCACCGGCATAGAGACATATCCACCCACTCCGAGAACTACATCGGGGGCAAAATCGCGGATGATGCCACTCGCCCTCCACACAGCAGCTTGCAATTCCCACAGCGATTTGAGCTTTTTGGGCAGTGAACGCGCCGCAAACCCGCTACACTCAAGACCGACAAAGGGATACCCGTGCGCCGGAACCAGCGTGGCTTCTATGGCTTGAGGATTGCCGACAAACAGCACTGTGTTCTCCCCTGACTGTGCCAGAGCGCGCTGGGCTACCGCCAGCGCGGGGAATACATGCCCCCCTGTCCCTCCTCCGCTCAGCAGAATCTTCACTTTAGCCCCTTTTTGTCCACATGGCTGGAAATATTCAGCAATACCCCCATACTGAACAATGTACAGAGTAAACTGCTCCCCCCGTAAGAGAGAAATGGCAGAACCAGCCCTTTATTCGGCACAATTCCCATTACTACAGCCATATTGGCAAACGCCTGCAGCCCCAGCAACAAACTGATTCCGAACGCGGTCAGACGACCGAATCCGTCTTTAGCTCGCATGGATATGCGCAACCCCATTACTACGATGCATAAATACATGCATATCAACAGGACAACGGTTATAAAACCTAGCTCCTCTCCAATTACTGAAAATATAAAATCGGTATGTGCCTCGGGGAGATAAAAGCGCTTCTGCTCCCCTTCGCCCAAGCCGGCACCGGTGAGTCCACCGAGGCCGAAACCCATCCAGCTCTGGATAATCTGAAATCCCGATCCCAAAGGATCCGCCCATGGGTCGAGGAAGGCCATAATCCGGCGCATGCGATACTCCTTGGCCATTATCGTGGCAATACCGGCAGGGAGAATGGCAACCAGGCTGAGAATCAGAAAGCGCCAGCGCGTCCCCGCAATCAGGAGCATCATCGCCGTAACCACTGCCATAATCGCAGCCCCCCCAAGGTCGCGCTGCGCCAGCATCAGACCAAGCCACACCATGAGGACACACATGTAGGGGATGTAACCGTACTTGAAATCTTTTATCCGATCCTCTTTTTTGGTGGCTGAATGAGCCAGGTAGAATATAAGGGCTATCTTTGCCGCTTCGGAGGGTTGAAAGGAAAACCCCGGAAACCGGATCCAGCGTGCTGCGCCCCCGGCTTTGCTCCCGATCCCGGGGACAAATACCACTGCGAGCAGAATAGTGCTGAGGATGAGCAAGGGGATCGCGAGTTTGCGCCATACATTGTAGTTGATGTGCATGGTTACAAGCATCACTCCGATACCCAGGCTCGCGTAAATCGCCTGACGCTTCAGGTAGTGCAGGCTGTCACCGTATTCACGCAGAGCCATCAGGGAGGAGGAGGAGTACACCATAAGGACCCCGAAGCAGGTCAGGGTCACAGTCAATATCAGGATTGTAGGGTTAAACTGCCGCGGTTCGGGCTGCTTTTTCCCCTCTTTTTTTGCGGGCTTATCCACCATCCCGACTACTCCAGTGCCAGAACCAAGGCAGCAAACACCTCGCCGCGCTCGACAAAGCTACCGAACATGTCAAAGCTTGAACATCCCGGGGACATAAGCACACACCCAGGTGCACAGGTGCTCTGATGTGCACACGTAACCGCCTCCTCCATGGAAGAAACCATGGTTATATCGCAGAGATCTCTCCATGATGCGGCCATTTTATCTGCGGCAGCCCCCAAAAGTATCAAGTGGGGACGTTTCTCGCTCAGTACAGGGCGCAGAAGAGCATAGTCTCCACCTTTATCTTTCCCCCCGGCGATAAGGGTCACTGGGGTATCGAGACCGGATAGACTCTTCTCCACACTGCCGATATTGGTTCCCTTCGAATCATTGTACCAGCGTACGCCATTCAGAGTGCGTACCAACTCCATGCGGTGGGGTAAGCCGGTGAATCCACATGCCGCATTCCACATTGTGGCCGGAGAATGTCCACGCCAGCTACACGCAGCGAGGGCAGCCATCACATTTTCCAGATTGTGCATCCCCTGCAATTGCAGTGCGCTGCAGTCAAAACGATGTTCTTCAGATCCATGCCGCCAAACCATGGAGGGAAATTCGAGACTCACACCCTCCTCCAGCGTATATGCAGAGGAAAAACATATGCGACGCGCCGGAAAATCACGTGCGAGCGCAAGTACGTGCAGATCATCCTGGTTTAGCACCATCAGATCTGTTGCATTCTGATTGGCAAATATCCTCTGCTTGGCCTCCATGTAACTGTGCATATCCGGATACCGGTCCAGGTGATCAGGACTGATATTGAGGAGTACCGCTACCTGGGGATGAAAGGTCGCCACGCTTTCGAGCTGAAAGGAGGAAAGCTCGACCACCGCGACACTGTAGTCCCCATCCACGGCCTCGATAAGGGGGGTACCGATATTGCCCCCAACAAACACCTGCTCGCCACAGCGCTGCAGGATATGCCCGCACAGGCTGGCAACAGTGGATTTGCCGTTGGTGCCGGTAATCGCTATGATCGGGGTGCTGAGAAAGCGGCTCGCTAACTCAATCTCGCCCCACACAGGTATTCCGGCCTGGACAGCGCGACTGATTACCGGAGCATGCAGAGGAATTCCGGGACTGAGAATAATGAGATCCGCAAGCTGGAATATCCCATCGGTGTGTCCACCGCAGTCCAACTCAATGCCTGGGTAAAGTTGCTCCAATCCTGTTATCTCTCTGGCGGGACGTGTATCACTTACACACACATGCGCTCCACGGCTGTGGCAGAAATTGGCCGCGGCCACTCCGCTCACACCGGCACCGGCAACCACGATGCGTTTTCCGTCCAGATCCGGCATACTACCTCAGCTTCAGAGTGGAAAGGGCCACCAAAGCCAGTACAATACTAACAATCCAGAATCGTACTATGATCTTAGGCTCGGGCCATCCCTTGAGCTCAAAATGGTGATGGAGCGGCGCCATGCGAAACACCCGGCGCCCGCAGAGACGGAAAGATGCAACCTGTACGATGACGGAAAGGGCTTCCATAACAAACAACCCTCCCACGATCACCAGCACTAACTCCTGTTTTACTATTACCGCTATAATACCGAGCGCCCCTCCCAGGGAGAGACTTCCCACATCGCCCATAAACACCTGTGCGGGGTAGGTATTAAACCACAGAAAACCGAGCCCGGCACCAACCATGGCACCACACATTATCGACAGCTCTCCGGCTCCTGCAACGCTGTTGATCTGCAGATACTCCGCCAGGCGGGCGTTACCCGCAAGATATGCAAGCAGAAGGTAAGTACCCGAAGCGACAATAACAGGCCCGATAGCGAGGCCATCAAGACCATCGGTTAGATTCACCGCATTCCCGGAACCAACGACCACAACCAGAATCAGCATAAGATAGAGCCAGCCCAACTCCGGGGTCACGGTCTTAAAAAATGGCACGGCTAGTACCGAAGAATAATCGGTGTACGCCAGCAGCATCACCCCGGCCCCCACAGCAATCAGGATCTGCCACGCGAACTTACCCCTGGCGGACATCCCATCACTGTTTTTATATTTTATCTTTTTGTAATCGTCCACAAATCCGATGGCACCAAAACCCATGGTTACAAACAGAGCTATCCACACGTAGGCGTTAGTCAAATCTGCCCACAGCAAGGTAGGCAGCACAATACACATCACTATAAGGGTCCCCCCCATAGTAGGTGTGCCCTCTTTTTTGAAGTGTGACTCCGGCCCGACCTTTCGGATGGTCTGCCCGATCTGGAGATTACTCAGGCGCTCAATAACCCAGGGGCCGAGCATAAAAGCTAGAAACAACGCAGTTATGGTAGCGTAAATGGTACGAAAGGTGATGAATCGAAATACATAGAGGGCGGAAAACTCCGTATGGAGGGGAAAAAGCAGATGATAGAGCATAGCTGACCTTTTATGGCGATCCTGTCTGGAAAAAGGATGTATTTACGCCACCTTTCTAAGTTTATGCAACAAAAAATCGACAACTTTTTCCATGCGCATCCCGCGCGAACCTTTTACCAGCAGGCAATCTTCGGCTTTAATATGGCGCTTTAGCCAGTTACAGATCTCTTCATGATCCTGCATACGCACAACCTGAGCTTTATTCAATCCTTCGGAATGGACACCCTGCGCAACCTCAGCACTCCAGCCTCCATAAGCGAGCACAACATCGGCAACCTGTGCTGCACGTGCACCGAGTTCGGTGTGGCAGTGCGGCGCCGCTTCCCCCAGTTCGAGCATATCTGCGAGGACGGCAATGCGACGTCCGGAGGCAGGCCAGTGTTTCAACGCATCCAGCGCTGCAGACATCGACTGGGGATTGGCATTGTAGCTGTCATCCAGTACGGTAACTCCATCCTCAAGTTCCCGCACTTCGAGTCGCCCGGCAGCCATTTTCACCTGTTGAAGTCCGGCGGCAATCCGCACAGGCTTGACCCTCATCACCCGTGCAACTGCAGCTGCCGCGAGAGCGTTATAGACCTGATGCCGCCCAGGAAGGGGGACGTGGGTTTCCACGAGGTCCGGTCCCAGATGGAGAGAAAAATCAACCTGACGCCCGAGTCTTATATTGCTTGCCATTACATCGGCAGAGTTTTTTATCCCATAGGTTATGCGCCGGATTCCCCGGGGTAGAGGGATATTCATAAGCTCCTGATCGTCAGCGTTGAGCACTGCCGTCCCCCCCTTGACCAGACCCTCGAAAATCTCCCCCTTGGCTTGCGCCACAGCGGCAACGTTGCCTAGCCCTTCAAGGTGGCCTGCGCCGGCGTTGGTAATCAATGCGACGTTGGGACGTGCAATATGGGTGAGACGGCGGATCTCCCCCGGCTGGTTCATCCCCATTTCGAGTACCATCCAGCGATGCTCAGGCTCTAAGCCGGCAAGAGTCAGGGGGAGTCCGATAAGGTTGTTGTAGTTCCCGGCGGTTTTCAGTCCCGGGCAACACTGGGTCAGGATGGAGGCAAGCATCTCCTTGGTTGAGGTCTTACCACTGGTGCCGGTCACTGCGGCGACCGGCCCCTTAAAACCACTACGGATTGAAGCGGCCAGAGATCCGAGTGCTTCCAGGGTATTTTCAACCTGAATGACCGGAACCGGCAGCCCCCCCACTATCTCCTCACTCAGACATGCTGAGGCACCGGATTCAACTGCCTGGCGCAGATAGTTGTGTCCGTCGTAGTTTGGTCCGCGAAGGGGGACGAACAGGTCTCCGGACTGGAGGGTTCTGCTGTCGGTTGAAACTCCGGTAATGATTGGGGTGTAAGGAGCGCTCAGCAGGCGACCGTTGACGATGCGCTCGATATCTTCACTGTTCCACTGCATATGCGTTCCTTATGGAATAGAGGTTGGGCCGGATATCTGTCATATGCCCCGCACAGAGACAAATCAGCAGCACCCTAAAACGCTGGCCGCTTATTCAAGGCATCGCGCAGGTGTTCGCGATCATCAAAATGGTGCTTAGTGGTGCCGATTATCTGATAATCCTCGTGCCCTTTACCTGCCACCAACAGCACATCTCCAGCCTCAAGCACTTCGACCGCCAGCATCAGCGCTGCAGCACGATCTTCGATCACACAATAGCCGTGCGCCCCCTGCTTAACAGCGCTCGAGCTCAAGGCTTGTGCTTTTGAATCATTCACCCCGGCAAGCATGTCCTGTATAATTGCATGCGGATCTTCCGTACGCGGATTGTCAGAGGTTATCAGTGTTAGTGCTGATGCACGCACCGCAGCCGCGGCCATTAAAGGTCGCTTGGTTTTATCCCGATCACCGCCACACCCGACTACGCTGATAAGGCGTTTGGGGTTAAGGGCCTTTACCGCTTCGAGAGCCTTTTCAAGCGCATCGGAAGTATGGGCATAATCGACCAGTATAAGCGCATCCATGGTGTTCTCGACCCGCTCAAGGCGGCCCGGAACCGAAGGGAGCTGTGCCAGACATACTGTGACATCCTGCACACTCAGCCCCATAGCGAGTCCGGCACCCATGGCACAGCACAGGTTTTCCAGATTAAAGGGTCCAATCAGGGGAGAACAGATTTCTACGCTACCCTCTGGAGTCGTGATTTCGGCGCGAACTCCGTCCAGGCTGTGGGTGGCACGGACTACCCGGACATGTGCCTGCCTGCTGGAGATCCCCGCCCGAGGATCAACACACAGGGCGTCAGATACTTCTGCAGCGAGGCGCTCGCCGTAAGGATCGGCAATATTGATAACTGCACGACGGCATCCGTATCCTGCCGCAACGGAAAACAGCTGCGCCTTAGCAGTGTAGTAACTTTCCATATCTCTGTGGTAATCAAGATGCTCGGGGGTGAGATTG
>JAWOFA010000059.1:0-60680 GCA_046482505.1 Desulfuromonadaceae bacterium
GTTTTTTGCACTTGGGTTATAGACTCCTTAATTTTTATGTTTCAAGTTTCTTGAAGTTTCCCATGGAAAGGTTAATCATGGATGGACAAAGATAGATGCGAATCGGGTAATTCTGTCGGGAATACTGAAAGTCCAGATTATCGACGTTTGACGCCACGGGATGAGTTGACCGAATTCCTGCTTTACACTGGCCCGGATGGCCAGGTGAAAGTGGAGTGCATTCTACACGACGAGACTATCTGGCTGACGCAGGATCGAATTGCCGAGCTTTTTGGGGTGCAGCGCCCGGCAATCACCAAACATCTGAGAAACATATTCGAGTCCGGCGAGCTGGAGGAAAAAGTGGTTAGTTCCATTTTGGAACATACCACTCAACATGGTGCCATCGAGGGGAAAACCCAGACCCGTCCGGTTAAATTTTACAATCTGGATGCCATTATCTCTGTCGGCTATCGCGTAAACTCTTCCAAGGCGACCCAATTTCGCATCTGGGCGACTCGAATCCTCAAGGAATACATCACCAAAGGCTTTGCCATGGATGATGAGCGTCTTAAAAACGGGCGCTTATTCGGCAAGGATTACTTCCGTGAGCTGTTGGAACGTGTTCGCTCGATCCGTGCTTCCGAACGCCGTATTTATCAGCAGATTACCGATATTTTTGCTGAATGCAGCGTTGACTATGATCCCAAATCGGAAACTACCCGGAATTTCTATGCTCATGTACAGAATAAATTTCACTTTGCCATCACCGGGCATACAGCGGCTGAAATTATCTATCAAAAAGCCGATGCTGAAAAACCCCTGATGGGCATGATAACGTATAAAAATGCACCGGACGGTCGAGTTCTTAAATCCGATGCCACCATTGGTAAGAATTATCTGCAGGAAGATGAGATCAAAAAGCTGGAACGAACCGTTGCCGGGTTTTTCGATTATATCGAGAGAATCATTGAAAACCGTACCACATTTACTATGGATAAATTCGCCGAAAGTGTAAATCGATTCCTGGAGTTCAACGAATACAAAGTCCTGGAAGGCTATGGTTCCGTCTCGCGTAAAAAGGCCGAAGAAAAGGCATCTGCCGAATACAATAAGTTCAACAAGACCCAGCGAATCGAATCTGATTTTGACAAAGCCGTAAAAAAACTAACGCTCTCGAAAAATAAAGGCGGCAATCAATAATTCTGCAAATTAGTGCCTATCAGATAGGCAGCTTCTTGTGCTTTTTCTCTTCCTCTTCCCCTGCTTCTATGTAGGGTGTAGGGTTGATATCCAGCATCTCCAGCGCACGTTCAGCGGTTCTGTTGTCAGGATTGCGCAGCAGTGACATCCTGAATGCTTCCAGGGCCTTTTCCTGCTCGCCGCTGTATTTAAGTGCGGTGCCCAGGTTGGCATAACTCTCGGCAATTGCCTTGGCAAAACGCTCATAGTCATCCTCGTTGTGTTCATACCAGCGCTTATAAAAATCGATCGCTTCGTTGAATGCCTCTTTGGCTTTGGTCAATTCCTTTTCGTCAATTTCGTTAAGATCGATATGGCTGACATCGGTATTCATCTCCTTGCCGTAAAGCGCCCAACTCAGATGGATAACCCCGATGTCATTCATTACGAAGCCGTAGTTGATGTAGATGTCCTCCCCCTTGTCTGCTCGTACATTGGGGTGTTCCATCTCATCGCGCGCCATCTCATAGTAGCGCAGCGCTTCGGCATACTCTTTATCCCCGAGCTTTTTCTGCGCACTTACTGCGGTAAGATGAGCATTTTTATATTTGGGGTCGAAATCACCGAACTTCACCTGGTGTTCGGCACCGTATTCACAGTTACGCAACTGTAATATAAGTGATACTATAATTATCAGAACAAAAATGGGTTTTAAATTCATGGGTATAGACTCCTGTTACTCCTGTTGAAAAAATTTTTCCCGAGTATAGACTGTCGGGTATAGAATCTCCAGAGTAAACTCAAAAGATTCTGCTCAACAGTGTGGTTGTGAAGCAGAATGATGGTTGCGCATATGTGGAAGAAGTTTTTTAAAAGTGTTTCTCAGAATAAACAAGGGGTTAGCAGTGACCCCCTGCATGGTTTTGTGCATAGTTGCTGTGAGGTTATATCTTCGCGCGATGTGTTGAAGAAAACGATCGACAATGCCAGCTTTTGTATTGTCGATCTTGAAACCACAGGGCTGGATGTAGAACGTGATGTTATTATCAATGCTGCAGCGGTAAAAGTTAAGAAAGGAGGCATCACAAAAATTTATGAATCCTATATTAAACCGCCACAGCCCATCCCGGCTGAATCGATAAAATGGCATGGTATCACAGATGATATGCTGGTGGACAAGCCTTCAATCTGTGAGGTGTTACCTGAATTGCTCGATTTTATCGGCGACAGCATTATCGTTGGACATCACATCAATTTTGACCTCAACATGCTTAAGCGCCATGTAAAGGAGTGTTACGCTGCGTCCCTCGAGGGGACACCGTGGCTCGACACCATGCTACTGCACAAGCTTGTGATGCAGAACAATACCAGTACCCAGCTCGATGATCTGATGAATATCTATATAGTCGATATACAGCAGCGCCATCGCGCTCTGGGCGACTCTATTGCTACTACGCGTGTGTTTCTGAAGATACTCCGGGAGTTGTCCTCATCGTTTAACACCCTGAACGACCTGTATTCAGCGCAGAAGGATTTATCACGTAAGGATAATTTATGATGGTTCACCCGAAACTCAGCTATCAGAGGCGAAAAATATCGGTTCACCAGTACGAAAGCTATAAGGGGATGCCCCCCAGGGAATTGTTTGATGTGCTGGGAAAGAAATATCTGGACTGGGAAGAACCGTACAAAAAGGTGCTCGACAGCATGGCTCCCCCTTATTATCGCTGGTATCAGGGGGGTAAGCTGGATGTGTTCGAAAACCTTGTGGGTAAGCATATGGGTACCCTGCGGCGCAATAAGGCGGCGATTATCTGGCGCGGAATGGATGATGAAGAACGCACGTATACCTATCAGGCGCTGGGGCATGAGGTGCTCTCGCTGGTAAACTCCATGCTCCATCTTGGGGTGAAGAAGGGCGATCGGGTGCTGATCTACATGCCCGACCTGCCTGAGACCGTAGTGGCCATGCTTGCTTGTGCCAGTATCGGGGCTATCCATGTCAACTATCACATGTCGTATTCAACCGAAGCTCTGGCTCAGCGTCTGCAACACTGTCAGGCCAAGTATATCTTTACCTGCGATGCTGTCACCTATCGTTCGCGCGGACTCAAGGATGTGGTGAGTGAGGCGTTGGATCGTATCGACTATAAAATTAATCACTGTATCGTGGTGCGCCACACCGGACAGCAGGTGCACATGCGCCCCAAGCGCGATATATGGTACGGTGACCTGGTTAATGACTCGGAATTTGCCACAGGAGCTCAATTTGATCGGGTGCGCAATGCCGATGAACCATTGTTTATTCTCTACACCTCAAGCAAGTCCAAGGAGCCGCGCGGGGTTCAACACGGGCTTGCCGGTTATCTGATGTGGGCTCAGTTTACCACTGAACTGCTCTTTGATCTGGTAGATACTGATATATTCTGGAGCACCTCGGATCTGGCGTGGATAAACGGCCACACCTATACGGTTTATGGCCCCCTCATGCTTGGAGCCACGATATTTCTGTACGAAGGGGTTATTTCTTACGAAAATACCGGGTGTTTCTTCGACTATCTCGATCGCTACCACGTCACCGTCATGTACACCAATCCTTCGCTGCTACGCAGTGTCATGCGCGCCAAAAGTACCAAACGCTATCTCAATCGCAAGAGCAACTCCCTGCGTCTTATCGGATGTGGGGGAGAGAAAATCAGCGAGGAGATCTACAATTGGACCCAGTATGAACTCACCAACAAGCGCAATCTGCCCATCACTCAGATCTGGGGGCAGACCGAGACCGGTGGATGTCTGATCGCCGGGGTGCCGGGGGTGCTTGATTTCGAGGATGATACCATGATGCGCCCCCTTCCAGGGGTGGATGCGCGTATTGTGGATCACAACGGAGAGCAGATCAGCGCGCCCGGTGAGCCCGGTCGCCTGGTACTTGCTTCACCACTCCCCTCCATGCTGCAGGATCTGTACAAACACCCTGTAGGCTATGAGCAGACATTCTGGAAGAAGTTCCAGAATCGCAGTTTTTATGCGACCGGCGACGGTGCGGTATATGATGCAAATGCCAATTTTGATCTTACCGGGCGTCTTGATAATATTCTTACCACCGGAAGCGGCAGGCGTAGTATCGATGAAATTGAGGAAACCGTAATGGAGATCGGGCGCATAAAAGAGTGTGCCGCTACGGTTATCGACCATCCCATGCAGGGATACATGCTCGTGGTCTACTGTGTACTGCGCGATTTTCGCGATGAGAGTTATCGCAACAAGACCCTGCGCGAGATTCGCGAGCATATCATTGAGGATATAGGTGAGTTGAACCTGCCGGATAAGATCATGTTTACCAAGTATCTGCCTAAGACGCCCGAAAACACGATCAATCGTGAACTGCTCAAAGAGATAGCTATGCAGATGGAAGGGATCTGACCCGGCTGCTATGGCGTAATTGTTTCAAGCGCCATACGAATGGAGGTAACGGATGGCGTTTTTCTTTCCCGCGGACATGAGTTCGACCCGCTACGCTTCTATGTATGCTGATTTGTCAGCAGTGGAGCGCATAATCCTCCTGCGTGAATTTATTGGGGTGACCTACCGCAATCGCTTTCGCTTCTTTCAGCGTCACGATTATCATGCCTACTATGCGGCCCCCTTTCGGCGCAATATCCAGATAGCAGCAAAGCGAGAGTACAAGCGCTTGCAGATCTCCCGCCGTGTATGGCGCAAACGCGAGATTGTGCCGCAGTATCTGCGTCTCATCTATCGCCACTATGTCCTGGGTTTTGCGGTACAGCTCCTGCGCAAATACCATGATCACGATCTGCCCCCACCTCAGCCCGGGTGTTACCCCGATGCCGTGTATGTCCTGGATGCGTTGCAGTGGTTTCTTGCCCACGAGACGGAAATAAACCAGCGAATTGAGGTCTGTATCAATGAGGTTTTGGCAGACGGGACCCGCAGTCTGTACATCTACTGCCTGCAGAGTTTTATCCTTACACGTCAGATTATAGCTCAACACGGTCCAAACTGCGCGGGACGTAAAGTCTTACGGGATGCCTGTACCGGGGGGCGGGTGCCCCTGGGGGCGGAACTTGAGTTCAGCAATCTGGGCTATCGAGCGAGTTTTGATCACATGTTTCTGCGCCACGCGCGTGAAAGAACCTTTTACAATTTCGTTTACTTCCACCATTTCTTTCTCGGCGATGTGAGTTGGCGCCTCGGCGGCTATCTGGACCACCATGTACGCCTGCGACGTTATTTGCCCGTGCCGTGGATCGGTGGATTTTTCGAATACGCTTTAGTGCGTATGGACTATCCGCGCCGCTATTCCATGCCACTTACCCTCGACCCCGGCTTCCTTTCTCTCTATATCCATAGTGTACTCCGCTTTGTGCCCCAGATAAAACCGCATAGCTTACATCTGAATGTTGAACTACTCTGGGTTGACGATACAGATATCCCGTTACTGAGTGATTATCAGTGCCTTTTGCTTCTTGGCGGTGATATGCAGGTGGATGAAGATGGGAAAATTCGTGAGCAGCGCCTGTGTCAACATGAGCTGATGAAGATGGTGCGCCAGCGTCAGCATCTCTCTCTGTTTGATAATCAGCGCCACACGGTAAACGAATACGCCTTTCTGCGTCTGCATAGCGGATATACCCCCGGGATGTGGACAAGTATTATCCTTGCCATGAAGGGATTTAACGCGACAAGCAGGGTGGGGAATGATGCAGTGGAGCCTATAAATGAACTGGCGCTCTGGGCCCGGTGCCCTGTTGCATTGACTCAGACCCAGATTGAGACGTTTGTCCGCCGGGTGCGCCACGGTCTTGAGTTGGAACAGGTATATCTGTGTGCTGACCTCAATCGCTACATGAAAGATTTGACGGACATCCTTGTGCGGGAAAATCAACGCCTTGTTTCTCCTGAATAGTCCTGCGGTTCTGCAGACATGCATTGTTTTTATCACAAAAGCGTTCACACCCGTACAGATGAGGGGCTGAACGCAGTACCGGCTCAATGCATATGGCCGGATCAACCAGAATGCTCTGGGTGCGGTCACAATAGCGCAGACGCTCTGTCATCTCGGCGAGTTCTTTCTCCGGTTGCCCGTGTGAGCGGAACGATGCCCATTGACCGCATTCGATGCGTACCTGGCGCTGGTGGTCGTTACTCAGGTGGTCTTCCGGATAGGTGTAGACCCAGGCTTCAATATGTTTCAGCTCATCTTTTTCATCTTCTGACTCTACAATTACCGGAAGCTTCTTACGTATATAGGTACTTTTGTGGGGAGAGAGGGGGTTGTACTGCTCGAGCCGGTCCAGCAGGCGCATGGCACGCGCCGGATTGTGGAACGTCATGAGTTCACCCGCAACCAGTGAGGTACACGGGTCTTCAGGATAGATTAGAGCGGGAAATCCCATGGGAAGATAGTAGAGATAGCCGCGGCAGTATCCCGCGTGTAGGCTGGTCACCTTGCGTTTGATAAAACGATTGAAGTTGGTGTAGCGCTCCATCAGGCTGCCGTAGAAGAAAAACACATCAGTCTGCGCTACATCCTGCTGGTAAAGAATCTTTTTACGCTGTGTGTAGTGCAGTAAACGTTTGATTGCCAAGAGTTTTCTCCTATCCCAGCCCTTTGCCAAAGTGGCTTCGGGTTGCACTCTGAAGCTTGCTCACAGCCTGGAAAGAACTGCGCAACAGATCCTGTTCGCTCTTGCTCAACTCATCGGGGTCAATATTGCTGCTCGGTTCTTTCCCCTCTTTAAGGAGTTTAATCTCTTTCCGCAGGCGCAGAAAGGACAGAGCTTCAAATGCTACGCGGATATGTTCTGCCGTTTCCACAGAGAATACATTGTCCTGTGTGAGGGCATTGAGTCGCTCCAGGGTTGTGAGGGAGCGGATCTCCCGTTCGAGGGAGAACATGCGGATGCAGTCAACAATGTAGACCAGTCCCCCTTTTTTCAGCGACAGGGTGCCGGCGTTGGGACCGCTCTTTTCGGTAATAAAACGTCCCCAGAGACCGGTGGGTACCTTGTGCGTGAGATTGAGCTGCATCACTTGATACAGAAATGCGGGGTGTGCTCTTACTGCTTTAAATACAATACTCTGAAGGGAGTGCGCAAGCTCGGCATCTCCCACCAGGGGTATGAAATCAAAGAATATGGAGGAGTAGCGCACCTTGTGTGGTTCCGGATTTTCCGCCCAGTCCGCCACTCGTTCGCGCCAGTCTTGCAGGCGTCCACGCCATACAGGATTGCTCACCATCACATCCCCTTCACACAGAGGATACCCCACGTAGTCGAGGGCGTGGGTAAGCTTCTCCGCAAAAGGGATGAAAAACGCATCTACCTCTTCCTGCTGCGTATCTGGGAAGTCCTCGTAGATGAAGCCGTTATCCTGATCCGGCCCCAGGAGCATTTCGCGACGTCCGCCACTGCCCATGATTAAGAAACAATGGCGAATGTCAGGTGCGGTGAAGCCCTCATCGTGCATCTGCTGATAACACAGTTCATAAGTACGTTTTAAGAGACCGTGATGAATGTAGGTGAGGGTCTCCATAATCTGAGTAGCGGGGCGACTTTCGGCCATAAGTCCATCTGCAACACGCAGGAGAAGGTCGTGAACATGTTTGAGCTCATCCAGGGTTTGCGCTTCCTTGATGCTGCCTAAAAGGAGCATCGCCTTCTGGCTGCGGTGATGGATAAGGTCACTCATGGTTACCATACCCAGTAGTGCCCCATTTTCGACAACGGGCATATGTCGGAGACTGTGTCCGACCATATATGCCATCGCTTCATACATATAGGTAGAGGGGGGCAGGGTTTTGATTTGGGATTCCATCAGGTCAGCGGCGGTAATGGCGTCCGGATCACGCCCCTCAACGGCTATTACCTTGCCAAGGATGTCGCGACAGGTGACAATCCCCACCATCTGTTCATCCGCATCCGTAACCATGAGGGAACGAACATGATGCTGCGTCATTATAGCCGCCATCCTGCGTGCAGAATCATCAGTGTTACATGTGATAGCCGGGGATGACATTATCTCCGAAAGGCGCTTTTGGAACGGATAGGACTCAAGCTCACTCAGTGCCTGCTTGCTGTGGTTTGTGATAATGTCCGCATACAGATGCCGCACTCGATCCACAATGGCGTTATTGAAAAACTGGCGCAGTTCGGGGACCCGCTGGGCTACTTCGTGGATGGCGTCACTGGGGACGAGAAAACACTCCAGCTCGGTAACCGTACGCGCACCGCCGGTGTATTTTTCCTCAGTGAACAATGGAGTACAGCCAAAATACTGGCCATCGCGGCGATAATCTACTACGATCTCCTCTCCACTGTGGGTCAGGAGGGTAATCTCAACTGTGCCTGAACAGATGACATACAGATAGCCGGTGAAGGGGTCGTTCTGGTTGAATATGTGATAGTTACGCGGGAATTTCTTTGTTTTTGCCCCAGAACTAATGCGCTCAAAGTCCTCAGCAGCGAGTTCATTGAATGGTTCTATGTCCTGTAACTGTGTTATATCGGCCATATTGTTCCCCCCTGCTACCAAAACAAATGGTATCTTCCCTGTTGCGACTTAATTCGAATACTGGCAAGTTTACCATTTTGCTACTAAAATAGAAAACCGTTCTTTTTACCCCTTGTCCAAAATCTGGAGAAGATTGTGATGCGAATCAATACGATATTGAACTGCCCAACCCCGGAAGACACTTCGAACCGAAATATTGAGTTGCAAGGGTGGGTACGTACTCTACGCCGAAGTAAAGAGGTGTGTTTTATCGAGCTTAATGATGGTTCCTGTATGGCCTCGCTTCAGCTGGTGGTGGGTAAAGACCTGGCCGCCACCCTGCCAGAGGGGTTGTGCACCGGAGCATGCATCCGGGTCAGCGGCATCCTGCAGCAGTCTCCGGCCAAGGGGCAGAGGGTGGAGCTTCAGGTGAACGATATGGAAATGCTCGGAGCCTCTGCGGCGGAGTACCCCCTGCAGAAAAAGCGCCACACCTTCGAGTTTCTACGCACCATTGCCCATCTGCGCCCGCGCACCAACACCTTCGGGGCGGTGTTTCGTGTGCGTAGCGCTCTGAGTTTTGCAGTGCATAAGTTCTTTAACGAGCGTGGTTTTACCCACGTGCACACCCCTATCATAACTGCAAGTGACTGTGAAGGTGCGGGGGAGATGTTCCGGGTAACTACCCTGGATTTTCAGACTCCGCCAATGGATGAACAGGGTGCGCTTGACTGGAGTAAAGACTTTTTTGCGCAACAGACCAGCCTCACCGTAAGTGGGCAACTCCAGGGTGAACTTTATGCCCTCGCTTTTGGGGATATCTACACCTTCGGCCCCACTTTCAGAGCAGAGAACTCTCATACCAGCCGACATGCGGCGGAATTCTGGATGATTGAGCCGGAGATGGCGTTCGCGGATCTCACTGCCAACTGTGAAACAGCGCGCGATTTTATCTGCTATCTGATTAAATATGCACTGGAAAACTGTCGGGCTGATCTGGAATTTTTTGATGCCCGCATTGAACCGGGCCTGCTGGAGAAACTCCAGCGCGTAGCCGAAGCCGAGTTCAGTATTATGACCTACACCGAAGCTGTCGAAACCCTGCAACAGGCGGAGAAAGACTTTGAGTTTCCGCTTAAGTGGGGGCTTGACCTCCAATCGGAGCATGAACGCTACCTGTGCGAAGAGATCGTTGGTGGACCGCTGTTTGTGGTGGACTACCCTAAGGAGATCAAGGCGTTTTACATGCGTGCCAATGCTGACGGCAAAACAGTGGCGGCGATGGATCTGTTGTTGCCGCGCGTGGGAGAGATCATCGGCGGGAGTCAGCGCGAAGAGCGATACGATTATCTTCTTCAGCGCATGCAGGAGTGTGGTGTGGATCCGCAAGGGATGGAGTGGTATCTGGACAGCCGCCGCTGGGGCAGTTGTCCGCATTCAGGCTTCGGCATGGGATTCGAGCGTTTTCTGATGTACATCACCGGGATGGACAATATCCGCGATGTTATCGCTTTCCCCCGCACTCCCGGCCATGCGGAGTTCTGATGTGTTGGTGCATCAAATTTTGATCCCTCGGCGTTTGCAGTATCCGCGCAGCATAACCATGGTGTTGTTTGCGCGGCTGATTTTATGGTTGCGCGCCTTGAGCGCCATCACATCTTCAAGGGAGATCTTTTCCTGGCGCAGGTTTCGGATTGTCATTTCGAGATGGCTGAGGATGGTGCGCATATCACTCTGGGTGTACTGACGTAACACTGGAGGGCTGAGAGTGGTGTAGCCCTCGGCAATGTCCTGAGCCATTTTTTTCGGGTTGCCGCTGATAGCCATAATGTCACCTGAAGATAGAATTTTCGATCAAGGAGATCTGTGTATGCTGGAGTACAAGGTTGTTGAGACCACCATTGTAACGGATGAAAGCATTGAAGACATCATAAATGAGTGGGTCGGTGCCGGGTGGGAATTTGAGCGCATGCAGTTTGCCATGCACGAAGGGAGTAAACGGCCCGGGATGGCATTTGTGTTTTTTGTGCGGAATCGGAAAGGGTAGAAGCCTTGGATAACCTGCGGGGGTGGAACTTTTCCAGTGTCGGGTGCTTTTTCCCCTGGAACTCTAAAGGGTTTTGCGCATGAAAGAGCAGGTGCGCATCGGCATTACCGGAAACGCACGGCGTTGGGCACCGAGCTGGTGGTGTGCTTCAACGGCGCTACGCTTGTGCGGTGTAGAGCCGGAGCGTATTAACGTGCGTCAGCGCTGGAGCGGCAAGCCCCTCCATGGTTTGATTATCGGGGGAGGGAATGATATCAGCCCCGAGCATTACGGCGCAGATATACATGCAAAGGTCAAGGCCGATCCGGAGCGCGATATGCTCGAAATAAAGTGGATCAAATGGGCACTGGAACTCGATATCCCGGTGTTGGGGATCTGCAGAGGGGCGCAACTGCTGAATGTGGTTCTACATGGTAAATTACATCAGGATATCCGCACCATGCGCAGTTTGACCTACAACCGTCCCGGGCTCCTGCCCACCAAGCAGGTATTTCTCGAGCCGGACTCAACCCTGGCCGCGGTGTGTAAAAAAACACGGCTGCGGGTTAACAGCCTTCACCATCAGGCGATCCATACCCCGGGCGACGGTTTGCGCCTGGTAGGATGGGATCTGGATCATATAACCCAGGCGGTGGAATGCCGGGAGTGCCAGACCCTGCTTGGAGTGCAGTGGCATCCGGAGTATCTTTTTTATGTTCCGAGTCAGATGCGGATTTTTCGCTGGCTCGCCCAGGAAGCGCGCCGGGTGTGTTTGATTAATTGAGTTTTCTGGTATATTTAATCCGTATGTGAATACACATAAACCAGAATCCGCAGAGCGTAATCTCTGTAGAAAAGGGGGGATAAAATATGTCAAATATCGTGATTGTGTATTTCAGCGGTTATGGCCATACCGCGAGACAGGCCGAGGCCGTGTATGAAGGATGCCTGAGCGTTGAAGGTACGCGGATAGAGTTGCACCGCATTAACGATAGCGGGGAGATCTCCGACAAGCTGATGCTTGATATCGAACATGCGGATGCAATCATATACGGTAGCCCCACCTATATGGGAGGGCCTGCGTGGCAGTTCAAAAAATTTGCCGATGCCTCATCCAAACCATGGGTTGCGCAAAAATGGAAAGACAAGATCGCCGCAGGGTTTACTAATTCCGCGAGTGTCAACGGAGATAAGTACTCCACCATACAGTACATGTGGACGTTGTCGCAGCAGCATGGGCAGATATGGGTCGGCACCGGTCTTCTCCCCGCCAATACCCAGAGTAACGGCCCTGAAGATATCAACTGGACCGGCGGATTTGGCGGCGCCATGGCGATATCTCCTGCAGACGCTACCCCTGAAGAAGCTCCGCGCTCCGGGGATCTGAAAACCGCCCACCACCTGGGGAAACGTGTAGCTGAAATGTGTCAGCGCTTTAGTGGTTGAAAACCGGAAATATTTCTCGAGCAGGGGCGAAAATTTTTCGCCCCTGCTCAACCTGCATTTAATACACCAGTCCCCCTCTTTTACGTACCTTGCGCATCACTTTGGAGGCAGCATAGCGTGCTTTCTGCGCGCCCATGTCCAGGGTCTTGTGCAGGGTTTCCCTGTCCTCCAGAATGGCGTTGCGCCGTTCGGTGAAGGGTGTGAAATAGTCACGCACGGTCTCAAACAGCTCCTGCTTTACCTCCCCATAACTGAGGCCACCTGCGGTGTAGCGTGTGCGCAGCGCTGCCTGCTCCTCCTGATTGAGAAACAGGCGAAATATCTGAAATACGTTACAGTTATCCGGATCTTTAGGATCCTCAACCGGGGTGGGATCGGTGACAATGCGCATGATCTGCTTGCGTAGCTGCTTCTCACTCTGAAAAAGATCAATAGTGTTGCCGTAGCTTTTGCTCATTTTCTGCCCGTCAAGACCCGGAATCGTGGCCACATCATCGTCAATATCCGGTTCAGGAATAGTGAAAATCTCGCCATAGTGGTTGTTAACCTTCATAGCAATATCGCGTGTCACTTCCACGTGCTGTTTCTGGTCTTTCCCTACGGGCACTTTTTCGCTGTTGAACATTAGAATATCCGCCGCCATGAGGACCGGATAAGCAAAGAGACCGTGGTTTGCCGGGAGTCCCCTGGCTACCTTGTCCTTGTAACTGTGGCAGCGTTCGAGTAGCCCCATGGAGGTAAAATTGGATAGAAACCAGGTGAGTTCCTGCACTTCCGGCACATCTGACTGAACCCAGAAGGCGCTCTTTTCCGGATCGAGACCAAGGGCGAGAAAGTTAGCCGCCGCTTCCACAGTGCCTTTAGCGAGAGCTTTGCCATCGGTGAGGCTGGTCATCGCATGGTAGTTGGCTATGAAGCAGAACAATTCCCCCTGTTCCTGATAATCGATCATCTTTTTCATCATGCCGAAGTAGTTTCCCAGATGGAGAGCGCCTGAAGGCTGAATGCCGGATAATATACGCATGCTTGGTTCCTCTTCTGTTATGGGCTTAAGGGGCCAGATACAAAAAAAGCCGCGGACAATGGTCGCGGCCTTGGGTGCAAAACTGAAAGATGACGCTTCAGTTAATTATTGGGTGCAGGAATACAGCGCGCGACTCGTTCCATGTGAAAGAGTACGCGCCACCATCGCGCTGAAACTATGTGTACTGTTATATTCATGCGCAAAACATTATCAGCTCCGAGTGCGGGGGTCAATATGGATATTACTTCCCTCGCAGTCACCTCAGCGGGGAAGTAAAAAACGCCTTCCGGCGAAGCTGAATATCGCTCCTTGCCGGGTTATCTCTTCAAGTCGGACTCCGCCCGTCAGATCTGCGCCGGGGCGCAGCATCTTGTTATTTACCCGGACAAGTCCTGCAGACGGTGTTTCTGAATATGCATGTACCGACATATGCATCTCAGGTAGCTGGCGCCGGTAGTCTAGGGGTAAATCGCTGAAGCGCACCGCCGCAGGTTTTGCCGCTGCGGCCGCACGTGAGGTGCTGGTTTCGGACTCAGCATCTGGGGGCACAGCAGGGGTGGCGGCATCTTGCGTTATCTCTTCTCCGGTATCGGCTCCGGCCTGTGTTTTACGCTCAGTTCTGGAGGGGATTGGCGCAGCAGTGGTGGCTGCTCTGCGCTGGTTTGTCTCCAAGGCAGGAACATCTGCGGTTGCGTTTCGGGTTTGCATCTCATCCCCTGGTGGTTTCTTCTCCATGGGTTCAGATTCCGGCGCGGATGTGTTTTGTGCCATGGATTCAGTCGCCTGATTAGTGGCCACGCCGCTGTCTGCCCCCTGTTCCTGCTGGCGAGTGCTGCCTGGTGCAGAGGCATCGGGGGCGCTGGATTGAGAGGGCCAGAAGATGATAAGCATGACTCCAGCGTTGATTACCAGCGCAAGGCCTACCAGCAGTGGCCACAGGGGGCGCTGCGGCGAGTTTCGCTCTTGCTCCGGTGATTCATCCGTTGCCAGATGGGTCAGGTTGGTGGTTTCTCTCTGACGTTTTTTTTCTGACTTTTTCAGAGCTTCAAGAATGTATGACATGGCTGGGTCTTCCTGGTACAGATTGTTGATGGTTGGTCTTTAGCATATGTGCAGCATAGCTGTAACAGCGGTGCTGCGTGATTCAGTGCTTACCCTGTTTTCTTGAATCGGGTTGCAGGGCCGGATAGTTGTTGGAGCTGACGTTGCGCAGATGAATCAGGGTCACAGGCCCGAGAATGCCATCGGGCGTTAATCCCTTCGCTGCCTGAAACTGGCGCAGCTCGTCAAGTAACCTCCCTTTGAGACTCAGGCGCAGTCCTTCTGCTGGCGGGCGTGTATTTATGAGCGCAAGTTTGCGATCGAGCCAGGTGACTATCTCCCCCTCATGTCCTGGATAAACCGGAGTTGAATAGTCTGATGGCGGCTGCCACAGCAGGATAAAGTCTCCACGCCAGTGCTTTACCAGTTCCGCAGCCTCAACCCGGAGGATGTGTTGCGCAAAACTCAGCACGGCGTGGTTTTCATCGAGTCCAGTCAGGGTAGCGAAACGATTGCGCCCGGTGTCATCCTGCAGAATAAGAATTGCAGGGCGGTTGAGTTCGCGGAGGGTGGCAAGGCTTCCACGCCTTTCTAAGGGGCTGAGACCTGCCTGAGCTGCGCTGTTTGCTATATCCTCATCTTCCGATGGAGACTTTTCGCCCCACAGGGAAAAAAGCTGCTCTACTGCAGCTTGGTGGGTGGCGTTGTCCCACAGACCGGCATCCCATACAGGTTCCTGAGGTGTAGCCGTGTTGTTCTGTGTTTGGGCTAACTCAGGGGGAGGAGTACTCTCATGCGATTGCATCCCGCGCTCCGGCAATGGTGTGGAAGAGGGCAACTCAGAATCGGAGCCGGTCGGTACCCCTATGCTGAAGGCAATAAGCCCTCCAGCAAGCAGCAGTATTCCCACCACCGCGGCAAGGGTGCGCGTAGAGAGACGGGAGAAAATTCTCTTTTCAGGTTCGGCACCGAAGATCTCTTTTGCGGTTGAACGTACCAGTTTCGTGGTCACGCTATTCTGGTTGGTCGCATAGGCTCCGAGGAGGGCACGGTCGCAGAGTAAATTGATCAGACGTGGAATACCGCCGCTGAAGCGATACAGCATGCGCAGGGCACGGCGCGAAAACAGAGGACGTTCAACCCCGGCAACCTGGAGGCGGTGGCTGATGTAAGCGCGGGTCTCAGAGTAGTTGAGGGGCTGAAGATGGTAGCGTGCGGTGACGCGCTGTTCGAGTTGACGCAGCTCCTGGCGCTTCAGCATATCACGCAATTCCGGCTGTCCGATCATGATAACCTGTAACAGTTTCTGCTTGTTGGTCTCCAGATTGGTCAGAAGGCGGATCTGCTCGAGTACGTCGATGGAAAGGTTCTGTGCCTCATCAATGATCAGAACGGTTTTGCGCCCCCTGGCATGGGTGTCGAGAAGAAAGTGATTGATCGCATCCACAAAAACTTTGATGCTTGTAGTGTGTGCCGGGTAGTCGATCCCGAGTTCATCGCAGATGGTTTCGAGCAACTCTGCGGCACTCAGTTTGGGGTTCAGTACAAAAGCGATCTCGGCATCATCGGGAACCTGCTCCAGTAGACAGCGGCACACCGTGGTCTTGCCGGTGCCCACCTCGCCCGTGAGAAGGACAAACCCTCCATCGGTCTGGAGCCCGTAAATCAGGTGCGCCAGGGCTTCACGATGGCGTGGACTCATATACAGGTATTCCGGATCCGGAGCGATGGAAAAGGGTCTGTCTCTGAGTCCGAAGTATTCTGTGTACATATAAATCCTGCGTTGGGGGTGAAGCTTCAGAACACTAGTGAGCATCCGTTCGTTTCAGGTCTGCTACGCCTGCTGCGCGCTATAATAGTAAAAATGCGCAGTTATTCCCAGTAAATTGTAGTTGAATGAACGTGGGAAGAGGGTGCCGGACGCAACAAAGCCGGATCGGGGAGGCATCCGATCCGGCTTTGTTGTGTTTCGGGTAGGAAGAAAGAATGAAGGTCAAAACCTGCCTGCCACAACAGGCCTTGATTGAGTGTGACTATACCTAAAGCGCCTATTTGACACTACGTTGAAGCGCGTATTTATGCGATTGTGCTCCCACGGTTTTTATGTGCGCATTTACACATTGTGTGGTGGTAAAATCGCTCAGATGCTTGCAGTGGTCTGGGTGTCGCCCTCGGTTGCGGTGAAGGATGTGCCGGGTGCGGAGCGGTCGAACTTTTTAGGTTCGATATTCTGCATCATAACTACGGTTCCGTATCCCATAACTGCAGCGCCGACGAGGAACATCACCCCCAGGGCAGCGCACCACAGCGCTTTTATCGCATGATTCGCCTTTAGACAGTGATACGCGACAATAAAGCACAAAATCCCCAAAGGGACAGCAAGGATGACCATCATAGGTGTTTGCTCCTGTTTTTCTTCCTGGCTTTTTGGTCGTTGGCGGCAATTTTATACAATATAGAATCCAGTATAATCTGACAATAAAGGGAATAATTGTCAAGTCCAACGAAATATGGCCGCCCATCGTTGTTGGCGGCCATATTTCGTTGAGAGCAGATCGTGGCTTATTTGCCCCAGGTATCGCGGATGCGGCTAACCGCTTTTTCTACGGTGGAGCGCTCACCGAAGGCGCTGAGGCGAAAATAGCCTTCGCCGCTGGGGCCGAACCCGCTGCCGGGGGTGCCGACGACGAAGCATTCCTGCAGGAGTTTGTCGAAGAACTCCCAACTGCTCATCCCCTGAGGGGTTTTGAGCCAGATGTAGGGAGCATTTACACCGCCGTAGCAGGTTATTCCTGCCTCAGCAAGGCCTTCACGAATAATGCGCGCATTTTCCATGTAGTAGTCAAGAGTTTCCTGGACCTGGGCCCAACCTTCATCGGAGTATACTGCCGCCGCCGCACGCTGTACCGGATAGGAAACGCCGTTGAACTTGGTGGACTGGCGCCGATTCCACAGGGGATTTAGGGCTACTTCATTGCCACTTTCTCCCTTTACCTTCAGCTCCTGGGGCACCACGGTTAGGCCGCAACGCACCCCGGTAAAACCAGCCGTCTTGGAAAAGCTGCGGAACTCGATGGCGCAGCGCTTGGCCCCTTCGATTTCATAGATGGAGTGGGGGATCCCCGGCTCGGTAATAAACGCCTCGTAGGCGGCGTCAAACAAAATGACCGCATCTTTTTTCAGCGCATAATCAACCCAGGCTTTAAGCTGTTCTTTGCTCGCTACAGTACCGGTGGGGTTGTTGGGATAGCACAGATAGATGATATCCACATTTTCATCCGGAAATTCGGGCATGAAGTTGTTGGCCTCGGTACAGGGCATGTACACCACCCCGTCATAGTACCCTTTTTCATTGGCCTCGCCGGTGCGCCCCACCATGACGTTGGTGTCGTTATACACCGGATATACCGGATCACCAATGGCGACGGTGTTGTCGAGGTCGAAGATATCCAGGATATTGGCGCTGTCGCATTTGGAACCATCGGAAATAAACACTTCACTGCGATCGAGTTCAACTCCCAGTGGATTGTAGGCTTTTTCGATAATGGTATCAATGAGCCAGGCATATCCCTGCTCCGGGCCATATCCGTGGAAATTCTCTGTTCCGGCGAGGTCATCTACCGCCTCATGGAATGCCTTGACTACCGCGGGGGGTAGGGGCCGGGTTACATCGCCGATGCCCAGGCGGATAACCTCCTTGCCGGGGTTTGCTTCCACAAATTCATTGATGCGGCGTGAAATTTCGGGGAACAGGTATCCTGCTTTTAGTTTAAGATAGTTTTCATTCGCTTTGGCCATCGGATTGGATCTCCTTTAGTGATAGACAGATGTAGGGGCGACCTGCAGGTCGCCCTGGTTTCAGGGTTGCTTTGTTGTATGTGCAAAAGGGCGACCGACAGGTCGCCCCTACAGTTTTAATGCGAATGGGAGAAGATTGATCAGCGCAGTTCCAGCACATCCTGCATGTCGTACATGCCGGGTTCTTTACCCTGCAGCCACTGACATGCCCGTACCGCCCCGCGTGCAAACATATCCCGGCTCATGGCACGGTGGCTGATCTCGATGCGCTCCCCCATGCCGATGAAATACACCGTATGCTCGCCGACGATGTCGCCGCCGCGTACGGTCTGCATGCCGATCTCCTCATGGGTGCGGGCGCCGCACATCCCCTCGCGGTGGAAGTTGGCGACCTTGTTGTAGTCGCGCCCCAGTTCATCCGCGACAATCTCACCCATGCGCACCGCAGTGCCGGAAGGGGAATCCTTTTTCTGGTTGTGATGCATCTCCACGATTTCGACATCAAAGTCCTGCCCCAGGATGGTCGCTGCCTCTTTGAGGAGTTTGAAGCATGCATTGACCCCTACGCTCATGTTGGGGGCGAGTACAATTCCTATCCCATTGCCGATCCGGTTCAGTTCTTCGCGCTGCTCCGGGGTAAAGCCGGTAGACCCAATTACAAGCCCTTTGCCCATTTCTGCACAGACACGTGCATTTTCAAGGGTGACTTCAGGAAAAGTGAAATCGATAAGGATATCCGCCTGCTCCAGGCCGGTACGTAGTTTATCAACCACCTTGATCCCGAGTTCACCACAACCTGAGAGTATCCCGGCGTCCTGACCGCAGGCAACGTGCCCTGCATGCTCGATAGCGCCGCAGAGGCGCATGTTTTCTGCGTGGGTCACGGCATTGATCAGACGTGCTCCCATCCGTCCGGCGGCGCCGGTTACAGCTATATTAAGCATAAATTCTCTCTTGCTCAAAGTAGGGATGATATAGGGCTGCCGTAGCGGGGAGGCCCAGCTACGGCAGAATAAAGTGTGCCTTTTGAAGCAGAGGTTAGATCAGATTGTAATGCCTAAGCACCTCTTTGAGGGTCTGCAGGCTTGCGGGCTGCATCTCTACCAGCGGCAGACGTACGTGCTTCTCAGCCTTGCCCATCAGCTCGAGTGAGGTTTTGGCCGGCACCGGGTTGGATTCGATAAACATGGTCTTGTGGAAGTCGAGCATGTGGAGGTGCATTCTGCGTGCGTCGTCCCAGCGCCCTTCCTGAATAGCCACCACCATCTGCTTAACCTCTTTGGGGATGACGTTAGCGCTGACTGAGATAATCCCTTTTGCACCTACCGCCATCAGGGGTAGGGTGAGGAAGTCATCTCCGGCGAGCACATCGATCTTGTCTCCGGCCTGGCTGATGATGGTACCCGCCTGGGTAACATCCCCGGAGGCTTCCTTGATGGCGACAATGTTGTCGATCTCGGCAAGGCGGATAGTGGTTTGCGCCATTACGTTCATTCCGGTGCGTCCGGGAACATTGTAGAGTACCTGGGGTAGAGCTACCGCTTCGGCAACAGCCTTGTAATGCTGGTAGAGACCCTCCTGGGAAGGTTTATTGTAGTACGGGCTCACGAGCAGCAGTCCATCGGCGCCCATCTCCTTGGCGTGACGACTGATCTCAATCGCTTCGGAGGTAGAGTTGGAGCCGGTACCTGCAATAACAGGGACGCGTCCTTTTACCTGCTCTATACACGCCTGGATGACACGGTCATGCTCCTCATAGTTCAGGGTCGTAGACTCGCCGGTGGTGCCACAGGGCACAATAACATCGGTACCGTTCTCGATCTGGAATTCCACCAACTCGCGAAATTTCTCTTCGTTTACACTTCCATCACTGTTCATGGGGGTCACGATGGCGACCATTGAGCCTGTAAACATGCTTTTCTCCTGTATTAGTATATTTACATGTAGTTGTAGCTATTCAACATTAATGCACCCCCCGAGCAGGGGTGGATGAAATTGTGCACTTTTCCCGCATAAGTAACATAGGTGCAGGAGGTTGTCAAAACGCCATTTTGCCCCGTCAGTGCGTGCTTTACAGCGGTGGAGCGGGGGTGGCGGTGACGGCAGGGAGCGCGGAACTTTCGAGGATGAATTCTCCCCTTTTTACTACACTGCGCACCGTATAACGATAGGTAATATGATTATCGAGGCTCATGTCCTCATATGTTGTGTTTTGCACTGGCTCCCGGTTCAGGGGACGTGTCCCGAAATACTCTCCCTCCTTGCAGCGGTAGATATTGAATCCTATTAGAGAAGCCTGGCTATTATCCTCCGGGCCTGGAGCATTCCAGGTTAGTACCACCTGGCGGTCGGAAGTGCGAGCATTGAGCGCTGTAGGCGAGGGCGGTGCAGGGAAGCATGGACGGTGGATGGTAGCGTCAGCTCCCGCCTGCTCATTCTCGGTTACCGGCACAATGCGGTAGCGATAACCGTTCCCAGGTTTTACAAAATGATCCCACATGTATAGACGGTTGCTGTTGCGCTTTTTACTCCGGTAGAAAGCCACATCAATCTGCTGCAGCAGATGTTGTGGATTGCGACATTCTGGACAACCTGCTTCGGGGTCGTAGTCTATGCGGTAGATGTCAAAGCGTTTCAGATTATCCAGGTCAGAGCCATCCTGATTCAGCGCGGGGATCTCCCACGCAAGCAATAGCGACGAGCCGCGCTGGCTCAAGCTTACTTGTGCCGGAGCTGTGGGAAGCTTTGCTTCGAGGGGCATCACCGGCCCCTTTTTGCCACACGCGCACAGGAACAGAGCACATACCAGGGCTGCGCTTATAACAGGGTAAAATCGGCGGCAGGGATATGCAGTAAACATAAACGGACTCAACTCTTCTTTTGTGCCTGGCGGGCCAGGGTGATTTCGCGTTCAACCGCGCAGCGTGCCGTGCCGCCGGTAGCAGTACGTGAGTTTACTGAAGCGTCAAGGGTAACAAAATCGTAGATATCTGTACCAATGAGGTCGCTGAATTTACGGAATTCCTCCACGCTGAGTTCGGGTATATCCTTATTGTTTTCAATACAGTAGCGCACACTTTTGCCCACCACTTCATGGGCCTGGCGGAAGGGGAGGCCCTTGCGCACACAGTAATCAGCTATATCCGTGGCAGTTGAGAACCCGCGTGCGGCGGCGATGCGCATATTGTCAGCCTTCACGTTCATCTCTGCAATCATGGAGGCGAAGATCTTAAGGCTTCCTTTGACGGTATCGATACTGTCAAACAGGGGTTCCTTGTCCTCCTGCATATCCTTGTTATATGCCAGCGGCAGGGATTTCATCAAGGTCAGCAGGCTCATCAGGTTGCCGTATACTCGTCCGCTTTTGCCGCGCACCAGTTCGGGCACATCGGGGTTCTTTTTCTGCGGCATGATGGAGCTGCCGGTGCAGAAGGCATCGCTGAGCTCGATAAAGTCAAAGTCGGCGCTCGACCAGATGATCAGTTCTTCACTCAGGCGTGACAGATGCATCATCACTGTAGCGGCACTGCTGCAGAACTCGATGGCGAAGTCGCGGTCGGATACCGAGTCAAGGCTGTTGCGCGTCACCCCGTTAAAGCCGAGCTGCTCTGCGACCCATTCGCGGTCGATGGGGAAGGTGGTTCCCGCCAGGGCTCCAGCTCCGAGGGGCATTACATTCATGCGAGTGCGGCAATCGCGCATCCGACTCGCATCACGTTTGAACATTTCGTGATACGCGAGCATATGGTGGGCAAACAGCACCGGCTGGGCGGTCTGTAGATGGGTGTACCCCGGCATGATGGTGTTGAGATTCCCTTCCGCCTGAACCAGGAGTGAATCCATCAGTGATTCAAGGTATGCGATAATCGCATCGAGTTCGTCGCGCAGATAGAGACGGATATCCACGGCAACCTGATCGTTGCGTGAGCGTCCGGTATGGAGTTTCCCCCCCACCGGGCCGATTCGTTCTATCAGGCGCGCTTCGATATTCATGTGGATGTCTTCGAGGGCGACGGAAAATTGGATTTTATCCTGATCCATATCCGCCAGAATGCTATCCAGCCCGGCGCAGATCTGATCTGCCTCTTCCTGTGCGATGATCTCCTGGCGTGCGAGCATCTGTGCATGTGCTTTGGATCCACGGATGTCGTAGGGGTACAGGCGCTGCTCAAAACCGATAGAGGCGGTGAATTCTTCCACAAATTTATCTGTAGGCTGGGTGAAACGTCCACCCCAGAGTTTCTGACTCATACTAACATTCTCCTTGGTTAACAATTTTTATCCCGGGTTGAGTTCTCCTCCCCGTTTGGGATATTTACCCAGCCGTCGGGATCGGTGTGTTTATATACCCGGTGGACCTTAAGCGGCATCCGCGTAGTGCGCGGATCGAACTCGTAGAATACCGGCAGATTGAAATAGTACAGCCGTTTGTCTGGGCCGAAACGCAGGCGGCAGATGGGCAGGCCACCAAAATCGTCGGTGGAAAATTCCGCCAGCTGATAGCTGTGCATGCGGTGATGGTGGCTGATCACGACGGATGAGTATCCGAAGGTATCATCCGGGCTGACCTCCGGGGGCGCATTGACCAGTTGTGTGGTGTTGCAGAAGACTGTAATTGTGTCGCGCACTCCGGGCGCAGCTTCAAGTAATTCGCCGTAAAAGCCGTGAATCACGTCGCGGAAGGTGCGGTGTTCCGGCTTCGGATTGCATTCGAGCACAATGAGGAGATCCAGCTGCTGACGCGATGAGAAGAACAGTTCATTGGCGTGATCAATCACCTGCGCAATGTTTGATTGCAAAAGGGTCCGATAGATGTAGTCAAAGCAGATCAGCGCCATGAAGTTGAATGCATTGGGCTCACTGCGCCACAGAGGGAATACCTTGCCGTGGTAGAGGTCGCTACTCGCGTCCAGCCCTTCCTCCAGGGCGAAGGGGTGGCTTTTAGCCTGCAGGTACACACGTGTATCACCATGGGCATCCTTGATAATGGTTGCGGCGCTGTTGACCTGGAGGCAGTCGATATCTCCGCTTAAACGATCCGTGCGGATTGATTCGAGAAGTTCAGCGTTGTCGGCACTGAACTGACCCGCAAAGGCATAAAACTCGGTCAGGCGCATGTGTTCTATCCCCACCATGGTGACCGTGTTTTTTTTAAAATGTCCTTCAACATGGTGGAGCATTTCTTCGAAGTATTCTACCGGAAGGACCGATTCGGGGAATACGAGGAAATGCAGTTTGCTCAGGTTCCCCGGCCCCCGGGCAACAAGATCCAGGACCGAGGAGATGCGCTCCCACTTGCGCCGGGAGACAGCTGCGGGGTCGCTTTCATCCTCTGTGCGGATCTCGTTGGGGATCTGGCTCAGGAGGCAGTGCAGGTGGTGGCCACGCGGGAACTCAAGCTTTACCTTTTTTTCGACAATTTTGAACATAGGCGCTTAGGTCTCACTCAACGGGGAATCCCCGGGTAATTCCAGGTCCGCGTGCTCTCCGGGAGGTTGCAGGTGGGGCCAGTCCTGATCCTGGTACAGCTGCGCCAACACCTGACGCGAGCCGGGCGGAACATCCAGATGCGGAAGTTCATGCGCATCAAACCAGTGCGCTTCACTCAACTCTGCGGGATTGATGCTGATCTCATAGGTCAGGGGGAGGGCCCGATAGTAGAGAATAATATAGTGATCGCTGCGTTCCCCCACCGCCAGATGTTCGTAGATATCCACCAGTGTTCCGGTTTTCACCTTCAACCCCACCTCTTCTTGAACCTCGCGCATCAACGCGGAACTTATGGATTCACCGTGGTCAATCTTTCCCCCCGGCATCACCCACTGGCCGAAAAATGGCGGAATACTGCGTTTGGTGAGAAGGATGCGCTCGCGTTCGTCAATAATGCATGCAACCACCGAGGTCTTGATGTGTTTGAGGATGCCAGCTTCCATTCGGTTTGCTTTATTTTTCAAAACAGGATGCCCTGCCGGGCATTATCCCCACCCTGAACCTCCCCTATAAAAAAGGGAGGTTCAAGATAAGGGCGAGGCTTGGGATAGTTTTACTTATTGCGCATCAGGCTGCGGATGCGCAGACGCAGGGCATTGATTTTGATAAACCCTTCAGCATCGGCCTGATTGTAGACCTCATCCGCCTCGAAGGTGGCGTAGTCGAGGTTAAACAGGGAATCGGATTTAGAATCGCGTCCCACCACGCGACAGTGCCCTTTGTATAGTTTGATCCGGGCAATGCCGTTGACGGTTTTCTGGGTGTCGTCGATCAGGGCCTGAATAGCCTCGCGCTCGGGGGCAAACCAGTAACCGTTGTAGATGATTTCCGCGTAACGTGACACCAGGGAGTCACGCAGATGCATCACTTCACGGTCCATAGTGATCGATTCCACCGCGCGGTGCGCCTCTTCCAGGATGGTGCCCCCGGGAGTCTCGTATACGCCGCGGCTTTTCATCCCCACGTAGCGGTTTTCCATCAGATCCACGCGCCCGATACCGTGGTTGTAGCCCAATTCGTTGAGTTTAGTCAGAAGCTGTGCCGGAGACATGCGTTCGCCGTTGACGGCCACCGGATCGCCCATTTCAAACTCGATATCCACGAATTCCGCCTGATCCGGTGCATCCTCCGGACGTACGCTCATCACATACATCTCCTCGGGCGCCTCCGCCATGGGATCTTCGAGGACGTCACCTTCGAAGGAGATATGCAGCATGTTGCGGTCGCTGCTCCAGGGGAATTTCTTGCTGGTAGGTACGTGGATGTCGTGCTTGCGTGCGTACTCCTCCAGCGCAGTCCTGCTGTTCAGGTCCCACTCACGCCAGGGGGCGATAACCTTTACAGCGGGATCAAAGTGGTAGTAGCTCAGCTCAAAGCGGACCTGGTCGTTACCTTTGCCCGTAGCGCCGTGGGAGACCGCATCCGCTCCTTCCGCTTTGGCAATCTCCATCTGTTTCTTGGCAATCAGGGGCCTTGCGATGGAGGTGCCGAGGAAATAGCGACCCTCGTAGATGGCGTTGGCACGGAACATGGGAAAGACGAAGTCGCGCACAAATTCTTCGCGCAGATCCTCAACATAGCAGTTGCATGCCCCGGTCTTTTTCGCCTTCTCGGGGATAAAGTCGAGCTCTTCCCCCTGACCCAGATCTGCGGCAAAAGCCACCACTTCGCAGCCGTATTCTTCGATGAGCCATTTCAGGATAATGGAGGTATCGAGCCCGCCGGAATATGCCAGAACTGCCTTTTTAACTTCACCTTTGTTAGCCATTGTTGTTTTCTCCTTGTTTGACGCTTAGGCCCTGTAGCAGCCGCTTACGGCTTGTTGATGCTTACAGGCGCTTCTCATGTTTAATTATTAGATCCGGACCACTTTGGTGTCGGCCATCAGGTCGTGGAGGCCGCGCTTGTCGCTGCGCAGGGCCACCATCAGGTACCCGATGCCGAGGACGATTCCGGAGATGAACTTGCCGATGGTTTCACGGATAAATGCCTGTCCGTAGCTCACCTGGGTATCATCGAGACGCACAACCTTTACGCGCAGCGCCATCTTCCCCGGTGTCTGCCCTGAATAACCGGTAAAAAACACGTAGTAGAATACCCCGGCGAGGGTGCTGAAGAGCATGATAAGCATCTGTACCATGGGCAGGGTGTTAGCTCCGCTCAAATCTGTGATGCTTCCCAGTACAAATGCCATGGCAAGCTGCAGTGCTGACGATATTACCGAGTCGAGCAGTGCTGCAACGGCACGGATCCAGAACCCAGCTGCGGTGCCGACATAGGCATCTGCGGCCTCTTTATCCGGGATCTCCGCAGTATGTGTTTCCGGCAGGGCAGTCTCATTGGGTGTGTTTTTAGAGTCGAAGGGTGGCTCTGTATGCGCAGGCGTATCTGGAGTGCTGGCTGCCTCTGCCGCTGGATCAAAGCGGAACGAGTTGTTGCACTTGGGGCAGGTCACCTGTACAGCCTCGCTTGGTACCTCGCTCCCTTCGAGATCGCGCGTGAAATTACACTGAGGACATATTAATTGCACGCTTTTTACTCCTTTGAGTTCTGCATCAGGGTTGCCATGATCGCTTTCTGCACATGGAGGCGGTTTTCTGCCTCATCAAATACCACGGAGTTCGATCCTTCAATTACATCATCGGTGATCTCCTCGCCGCGATGTGCCGGAAGGCAGTGGAGCACAAGACTGCCACTGTTTGCTGCGGCAAGGGTTTCGGCATTGAGCTGAAATCCGGCGAAATTCCGGCGCCGCTTTTCCTGCTCCTCTTCCTGCCCCATGCTCGCCCACACATCGGTGTTGAGGATGTCTGCGCCGCGGGCTGCATTAAGGGGATCGTGGGTGTGGATGATGTTGGCTCCCTGCGTGCGCGCCCACTCCATCACCTCCGCATCCGGTTCGTATCCCGCGGGGGTAGCAATGCGCAACTCAAACCCAAATACTGTGGCGGCATTGATCCAGGAGTGTGCCATGTTATTCCCGTCCCCGATCCAGCAGTATATCTGATCCTGATATGAACCTTTGTGCTCGAGAACCGTAAACAGGTCGGCCATTACCTGGCAGGGGTGGTACATGTCGGTGAGTGCGTTAATAACCGGCACATCGGCGTAGTGTGCGAGCTCTTCAATGTCCTCCTGCGCGTATGTGCGGATCATGATCCCATCCACATAACGCGACAGCACCCGTGCGGTATCCTTAATGGGTTCGCCGCGCCCGATCTGGGTGTTGGAGGAGGAGAGGAACAGCGCATGCCCGCCAAGCTGAAACATCCCGGTTTCAAAGGATATGCGGGTGCGGGTAGAACTTTTTTCAAAGATCATGGCCAGACTCTTGCCCCCCAGCAGATGATGGCTGATGCCACGCTTCTGCTGATTTTTCAGTTCGCGGGTCAAGGTAAGAATAGCGTCCAGGTCTGTAGCGCTCCAGTCCCGCAGATGCAGAAAATCAGATTTCATCTAGCTAAGGCTCCTTTGTATGCTCAGTGAAAATTGTGTATTTATTTTCCTTTATAGTCCGGTTTGTCGCCGGAGTAATATTTGTACGGTGGATTGTACTTGCTCTGGGATTCCGGCTTGAGCATTACCCACAAAAAAGCTGCTACAACCAGAGCAAAAATAACGATGGATCCGATGATAGCCTGTGTGGATATGTTTTTCATATGCTATCCCTCGCTGAATTCCGCCAAGACCTGATCCAGGATCTCCATGGCGTGGTCAATTTCACCTTTGTTGACTGTCAGAGGGGGGACAAAGCGCAGAACCTTGCCCGCAGTACAGTTTATCAAGAGTCCCCGTTTCAGCGCTGACGCCACCAGGGGTGCCCCTTCGATATCGAGCTGGAGTCCTAAAATGAGTCCGCGTCCGCGCACTTCGCCGCAGAAGTCGTATCTGGTGCTGAGTTGCTCCAGGGATTTACGCAGGTAGTCGCCCATTTCTACGCAGTTTTCCAGTACACCCTCATTTTGCAGCACATCCATGGTGGCCAGAGCTGCAGCAGTCACCAGCGGATTTCCGCCGAAGGTGGATCCATGACTCCCGGGGGTGAATGCGGCTGCGGCCTTTTCGGTTGCCACCATGGCACCGATGGGAGCGCCACCCGCCATCGCCTTCGCCAGAGTCATGATATCCGGTGCGACATCGTCGTGCTGATAGGCAAAGAGCTTTCCGGTACGTCCACATCCCACCTGTACTTCGTCAAATATCAGCAGCAGGTTGTGCTCATTGCACAGTTCGCGTACCGCCTTCAGGTATCCCGGCGGTGCGACATTTATTCCCCCTTCGCCCTGAACCGGTTCGAGCATAACCGCGCACACCTCGTCAGTCACGGCCATAATCATCGCCTCGATATCTCCAAAGGGGACATAACGAAATCCGGGGACCACCGGAGTAAACCCCTTGCGCACTGCATCCTGCCCGGTGGCGCTGATGGTGCCGATGGTGCGTCCGTGAAAGGAGGCGAGGGCGGTGATTACGTTAAAGCGGTTATTGCCGTTTTTTTCCGCGCTGTGTTTGCGCACCAGTTTCATTGCCGCTTCGTTGGCTTCGGCGCCGGAGTTGCAGAAAAATACCCGTTCGCCGAAGCTGTTGCGGCACAGGACCTCTGCGAGCTCAATCTGGTTGGGGATATGGTAAAAGTTGGAACAGTGGATCAGGGTTTCCGCCTGCTTCTTCAGAGCCGCCACAATCCTCGGGTGGCAGTGTCCCAGATTATTTACCGCCACTCCGGCGAGAAAATCGAGGTATTTGTTGCCATCCACATCCCAAAGCCAGCAACCTTTGCCCTTTGCCGCTACAATGGGAAAACGCCCGTAGGTAGTGGCAATGCACGAATCGCCGCGCTCTATCCATTCTTGTGTATTCATGGGTTGAACCTCGCTACTGCTGTCCCTATGCCCTTGTCGGTGAATATCTCCAGCAGACATGTGTGTTCCATCCTGCCATCGATGATGTGGGTTTTATTGACCCCCTCGTTTATGGCGTCCACGCAGCAGGTTACTTTGGGGATCATCCCTCCGCTGATGGTGCCATCTTCAATCAGAGCGTCCACCTCGTCAACATCAATGGTGGAAATGAGCTTACCTTCCTTATCTTTAACCCCCTCTACATCGGTGAGAAGCATGAGCTTTTCCGCCTTCAGGGCTCCGGCAACGCGTCCGGCCACCAGATCGGCGTTGATGTTGTAGGTCTCCCCGTTTGGTCCTACGCCGATGGGGGCGATAACCGGGATAAAGCTGCTCTCTTCCAGGGCGGTGAGCACATCCGGGTTGACTGAATCAACCTCGCCTACCATGCCAACATCTACAATCTCCGGGGTGAGGGTGTCGGGATTGACCAGGGTCATCTCCAGCTTGTGCGCCATTATGAGATTCCCGTCCTTGCCCGATAATCCCACAGCGCGCCCACCGGCTTTATTGATATTACCCACGATCTCTTTGTTGACTTTGCCCCCTAGAACCATTTCCACCACGTTCATGGTTTCCGAGTCGGTGACCCGCATCCCCTGGACAAAGTCGGTCTTCCGACCCATCTGCTCGAGTACTTTACCGATCTGGGGTCCACCACCGTGCACTACTACCGGGTTGATGCCGATGAGCTTTAAAAGGGTGATATCGTTGGCGAATCCACGCTTGAGGTGATCTTCAACCATGGCGTTGCCGCCATATTTGATAACTACGGTTTTTCCGTAGAAGCGCTGCATATACGGCATCGCTTCCATGAGGATATTGGCTTTATTGATGAGTTCCTGCACTGGGCAACACTCCTAGGCTGTTTTGCGTACACAGGTGTACGGGTATAATATCAAAGAATAAAACGGGACAGATCTTCGCTCGCGACAATTTTTTCCAGGCGTTCGCTTACCATGGCGACATCTACCTCGATTTTTTTATCCTTGATTTCCGGAGCAGTGAAGGACAATTCTTCGAGAAGCTTTTCGATTATGGTGTGGAGGCGTCGCGCACCGATGTTTTCCGTCTGTTCGTTTACCCTGGCCGCGATACGCGCAACTTCATGAATTGCGTCATCACTGAAATTCAGTTCCAGTCCTTCCGTTCCCATCAGGGCACGATACTGGCTGATAAGAGCGTTGCGTGGTTCGGTGAGGATCTGGACGAAATCCCCCTCGGTCAGGCTGTCGAGCTCGACGCGGATAGGGAAACGCCCCTGGAGTTCCGGGATGAGGTCGGAAGGTTTGGCCACGTGGAACGCACCCGCAGCTATGAAAAGGATATGGTCGGTCTTTACCGGGCCGTGTTTGGTGTTGACCGTGCTCCCTTCAACAATGGGGAGGATATCGCGTTGTACTCCCTCCCGCGAGACCTCGGGCCCCTGATTGCCCCCGGGGCTTGCGACCTTGTCAATTTCATCGATAAAGATGATGCCGTTCTGTTCCGTGCGCTGGCGTGCGAGATTGTGCACCTCATCCATATCCACAAGTTTCTGTGCTTCCTGCTCTATGAGGATTTCGCGCGCATCTTCAACCTTGATGCGTCGATGTTTGGTTTTTTTGGGGAACATACTGCCGAACATGTCCTTGAGATTGATCCCCATATCTTCGGCTCCGGGAGGGCTCATCATCTCCATGGAGGGCATGGTGGATTCCTCTATTTCAAGTTCCACATAGCGCTGCTCAAGCTCACCCATGCGTAGCAGACGTTTCATTTTGTCGCGCGTTGAGCTCTGGGAATCTCCTGAATCACTTTCCATGTCGGAGCTGCCGGGCAGGAGCAGATCAAGAAGTTTCTCTTCGGCCTGCTCTTCAGCCAGAAGGTGCTTTTTCTCTGTCTCTTCTGCCTTGACTATGATGATGGCCAGTTCCAACAGATCACGCACCATGCTTTCCACATCGCGACCTACATAGCCAACTTCGGTAAATTTACTCGCTTCCACCTTGATAAACGGAGCTTGGGCGAGTTTCGCAAGACGGCGCGCTATCTCGGTCTTACCCACCCCGGTGGGCCCGATCATGATAATGTTTTTGGGTGATATCTCCTCGCGTAGATCCTCTCTGACCTGCTGACGGCGCCAGCGATTACGCAGCGCGACAGATACAGCACGTTTTGCACCGTTTTGTCCGATGATGTAGCGATCCAGTTCAGATACAATTTCTCGTGGAGTAAGGTTGTCCATCACAATGTTTCCATACTTATGTGTTCGTTGGTGTAGATGCAGGTCTCTGCGGCAATCTTCATAGCCTCGGATGCGATATCCGCCGGGGTCATGTCGGTGTTGCGCAGTAGTGCCCGCGCCGCAGACTGGGCATATACGCCTCCGGAGCCTATTGAAGCAACGCCGTCATCCGGTTCAATCACATCCCCGACGCCGGAGATAACCAGGGTCTTGTCCTTATCCGCTACCAGGAGCAGGGCTTCAAGTTTGCGCAATACCCGGTCGCTGCGCCACTCCTTAGCCAGAGCAACCGCCGCCCGGGCCAGCTGCCCCTGAAATTCCTGCAGCTTGGTTTCAAACTTCTCAAACAGGGTGAAGGCATCTGCCGTACTTCCGGCAAACCCGCCGATGATGGTGTCATTGTGCATGCGCCGCAGTTTGCACGCTCCGTGCTTCATGACGGTATGCCCCAGGGTTACCTGGCCGTCACCTGCAATGGCAACACCGCTTTCGGAGCGTACCGCTATTATAGTTGTACCTTTAAACATGTAAGATCCTGTTGTGCGCTTTAGGGCTGTTCACCCGTTTTGTAGGGGCGCATTGCATGCGCCCTTATCTAACTATAGCAAAGACGGGCAAGGGCGAACGCCGTTCGCCCATACATGACTGCCAAGGTTAGAGGTCTACAGCTCCTGCTCTATTACTTCCGGAGCCTTTTCGAGCATTGTATCTATGCTTGCTACGTCGGAACCGCCAGCCTGGGCGAGATCCGGGCGTCCACCACCGCGTCCCCCTACCATTTCAGCTAAAGGCTTGATAATGTCTCCGGCTTTAGCGCGTCCGTGCAGATCCTTGCTTACGGCAACCAGAAGGGCTACCTTGTCATCGTTGGCTCCTGCGAGTACAATGATTCCGGATGAAAGCTTGTCGCGTAGCTTGTCGCACTGCTCTCGGAGTTTTTTGCCGTCAAGCCCGTCCAGGCGTGCAATGAGCAGATCCACATCACCGACTTTGGAGATGTTTTGCGCCATTTCGGCAGCGCGATCCGCTTCTAGGCGATCCTGCAGGGTTTCAATTTCGCGTTCCAACTCCTTTTGCTGTTCAACCATCTTTTCGATGCGTTGCTGTAGTCGATGGGGCTCGGTTTTAATCATGGACGCGACATTGTCTACCAGCTGCTGGCGTCTATGCACCTCATCCAGCGCCTTTTCTCCGGTCACTGCTTCAATACGGCGTACTCCGGCGGCAATCCCGGTTTCCTGTACGATTTTGAACAGCCCTATGTCACCGCTGGCCGAAGCATGGGTGCCGCCGCACAGTTCCATGCTTAAGTCACCCATCTGCACCACACGCACCTTGTCGGCGTATTTCTCGCCAAACAGCGCCTTTGCTCCGGCTGCGACTGCTTCTTCGGTGTCCATCTCCTTGGTGGTTACCCCGCTATTAGCGCGGATGCAGCGGTTTACTTCATCTTCAATATGCTTGAGTTCGTCTTTGCTCAAAGCGGAGAAATGGGTGAAGTCGAAGCGCAGACGCTCGGGTGTAACCAGTGAGCCTGCCTGCTGCACATGATCGCCCAGAATCTGTGAGAGAACCGCCTGCAGGATATGGGTGGCGCTGTGGTTCAGGCATGCAGCCTGGCGTGCGGCAGTATCGATGCTGAGTTCCACATTGTCACCAACCCCGATGCTGCCACTTTCAAGTACACTTGGGTGGGAGATTAACTCGGGGAGGACACGCATCGCATTTTCCACTTTAGCGCTGGCGCTTTCGGTTTTGATAGAACCGCTGTCGCCCTTCTGCCCCCCGGACTCGCCGTAAAACGGAGTGATGGAGGTAAATATCTCCACTTTGTCTCCGCTGGTGGCGGAGTCTACGCGCTCCCCGTCCTTCAGGATGGCTACCACGCTGGCGTAGTCCTTTGTTTTGTCATAGCCGCTGAACTCGGTGACAAGGCCCTCTTCGGCGAGTTGCCGGTAGATGGCTGCTATCCCCTCTTCTCCGGAGCCCTTCCAGTGCTCGCGTGCCTGACGCCGCTGTTCTTCCATGCAGCGCTCAAACCCGGCTTCATCCACGCTGTAACCGTCTTTCTCAACAATATCAGCGGTCAGGTCAACGGGGAACCCGAAGGTGTCGTAGAGTTTAAACACCATTTCTCCGGGGATCTGGGTAGCTCCCTGTTGCTTTAGCTTTGCCACCTCCTCAGTAAGGATGCGCAGACCGTTCCCCAGGGTTTTGATGAAGCGTTCCTCTTCGTTGGTGATCACTTTGGTGACAAATGTCTTGCGCTTTGCCTCTTCCGGGTATGCCTGCGCCATGCTGTCCAGAACGAAGCCGGCGGTTTTATACAGTATGGGCTCGTTAAATCCGAGCATCTTGGCGTGGCGCATGGCACGGCGCATAATGCGGCGTAATACATAGCCGCGCCCTTCATTGGAAGGGAGAACCCCATCGGCAATGAGAAATGCTGCTGCACGGCTGTGGTCCGCCATGACGCGCATGGATACATCACTCTCTTCATCGTTACCGTAGGTGCGTTCGGCCAGCTCGGCGATATAGTCAAGGATGCGCCGGATCCCATCGGTGTCGTAGTTGGAACTCACCCCCTGCATTACCGCAGCGATACGCTCAAGCCCCATGCCGGTGTCTACTGAAGGTTTGGGCAGCGGGGTTAGGGTGCCATCTTTACTGCGATCGTACTGCATGAATACATTATTCCAGATCTCCATATAGCGGTCGCAGTCACAGCCGACGGCGCACTCCGGTGTGCCACAGCCGACGCCGGGGCCGTTATCCCAGAAGATTTCGCTACACGGTCCACAGGGCCCAGTATCGCCCATGGCCCAGAAATTGTCCTCTTCGCCAAAGCGGAAGATGTGTTCGCGCGGTACTCCCTCCTGGGTGTGCCAGAGTTCAGCGGCTTCATCGTCATCTTCAAATACGGTGACGTAAAGATGCGCAGTATCGAGTTCGAGATCCTCGGTGAGGAACTTCCACGCCAGAGCGATGGCCTCTTTTTTGAAGTAATCACCGAAGGAGAAATTGCCCAGCATCTCAAAGAAGGTGTGGTGGCGAGCGGTACGTCCTACATTCTCGAGATCGTTATGCTTGCCCCCGGCACGGACACATTTCTGTGACGAGGCTGCGCGTACATATGGGCGTTTCTCGTTGCCCAGAAAACAGTCCTTGAATTGATTCATCCCCGCGTTGGTAAATAACAGGGTAGGATCGTTGTGAGGGATAAGGGAGGACGATGGCACGATCTGGTGGCCGTGTTCCTCAAAATAGCGCAAAAAACGCGTCCGGATGTCATTCGTGGTCAGCATGGAGATCTCTCAACCTTTCGTCTATGTGTTCAAGTATTTTATTCAAACTGAAACCGCGCCGCTGCAGGTAGCCGACTATCCGGCGGCGCTGGCGTGGATCGTGTAAATCTATCCTGCGCACATCAAAACGGCGCGCAAATACCTCCGCAAGAATCTCGCATTCATCGTATTCGTACATACATTTCTGGATGGCATCCTCGATGTCCTGCGCTTCAAATCCCTCTTTGTACAGCTGTTGTCGTACACGAGGCCCCACCTTGCCGTTGCGCATTAGTGCTCGGGTGCGTTCATGTGCAGTACGCGAATCATTTATATAATTCAGTTCACGGCAGCGTGCAATAGCTGCGTCTATCTGCTCCTGCGGATATTCTTTTTTACTCAGGCGGCGACGTAGATCCCCAGTGCTGCGCGCGCGTACAGTAAGCAGACGCAGAGCATGTGCATATGCGCCACTTTCTGCATCCATTTAAGGGGTTTCTTCGTCAGAGTCTTCATCCTTGTTAAAGTGATCCCAGGTGAGATCAGAGGTTGATGAAATTCCTGACATCTTGAGTTTGAAATCATCCGGGTTGCTGCTCTGGCGCAGAGCCTCATCGTAGGTGATCAGTTCGTTGTTGAGCAGTCTCATCAGCGATTGATCAAAGGTCTGCATACCGTATGTTTCATACCCGTTCTGGATAGTGTCACGCAGAAGTTTTGTTTTTTCTTTGTCGTCTATCAATTCGCGCACCCGGGCGGTGGATACCATAACCTCTACTGCCGGAACCCGCCCCTTACCGTCGGCACATGGAACCAGGCGTTGTGAGATCACCCCTTTAAGGATAGCCGAAAGCTGCAGGCGCACCTGACGTTGCTGGTAAGGGGGGAACACCCCTACGATACGGTTGATGGTTTCCTGTGCATCTACGGTGTGCAGGGTGGATAGAACCAGGTGGCCGGTTTCGGCGGCAGTCAGGGCGGTCTCTATGGTTTCATAGTCGCGCATCTCCCCCACAAGTATTACATCAGGATCCTGGCGTAGGGATGATTTGAGAGCCCCGGCAAAGCTCTGGGTGTCTACTCCGAGCTCGCGCTGGTTGATGATGCTCTTTTTATCCCGATGCAGAAACTCAATGGGGTCCTCGATGGTGATGATATGCTCGGTGCGATTCGAATTGATGCAGTCGATCATGCTTGCCAGAGTGGTTGATTTGCCCGAGCCCGTCGTGCCGGTTACCAGGACCAGCCCACGCTGATTCTGGGTTATCTTTTTGATTATCGGCGGTAGCTTAAGCTCCTCCAGAGTGGCAACGTTAAACGGAATAGTACGTAACACCGCAGAGATAGACCCGCGCTGGGTGAACATGTTAACCCTGAAGCGCCCGAGGCCCTGTACCCCGTAGGCGAGGTCGAGTTCGTTGTTTTGCTCAAACTCTTCGCGCTGACGCTCGGAAAGCATGGCGTAGGCCATCTTGCGGATATTTTCAGGAGTCAGGCGTGGAACATTCGGTAATGGGCGTAATCCACCATCAATACGGTAAACCGGAGGAAGCCCGGCCTTGATGTGCACGTCTGACGCCTTGGCCTTGATTGCCATGGCCAGAATCTCGTTGAGTTCCATAGGCTACTCCGTTTCAGATTTTTTCGCTTCCGGTTCTAACTGTGATAAGCCGTAAAGTTCCAGAATCTGCTGTTCAATGTTATTTGCCAACTCCGGGTGCTCTTTCAGATAAACTTTGGCATTCTCACGTCCCTGCCCGATACGTTCCCCCTTACAGGAGAACCATGCGCCACTCTTGTCTACAATATCGTTAGCTACGCCCAGGTCTATGAGTTCGCCCACCTTGGAGATCCCTTCACCGTACATGATGTCGAACTCCGCTTCCTTGAACGGGGGCGCGGTCTTGTTTTTCACCACCTTTACCCGGGTGCGTCCGCCGATGATATCCTGCCCCTGTTTAAGGGTGGCGATTTTGCGGATATCCATGCGCACGGAGGAGTAGAACTTGAGGGCATTGCCGCCGGTGGTGGTCTCGGGATTGCCGAACATCACCCCGATTTTCATGCGGATCTGGTTGATAAAGATCACACTGCAGTTGGATTTGCTTATAGTGGCTGTGAGTTTACGCAGAGCCTGCGACATCAGACGTGCCTGTAATCCCATGTGCGAATCACCCATCTCCCCTTCAATTTCGGCGCGTGGAACGAGAGCGGCAACCGAGTCCACTACCAGCACATCGATAGCGCCACTGCGTACCAGCACCTCTACAATTTCAAGAGCCTGCTCACCGGTGTCCGGCTGGGATACAAGCAGATCATCGGCTTGCACGCCGAGTTTACGTGCGTAGTGGATATCCAGCGCATGTTCCGCATCCACAAAAGCAGCGATTCCCCCTTTTTTCTGTGCTTCGGCAACGATGTGCAGTGCCAGGGTGGTTTTGCCCGAGGATTCCGGCCCGTACAGCTCGAGTACGCGTCCACGCGGGATGCCTCCGATACCCAGGGCAATGTCGAGCCCGAGGGAGCCGGTGGGGATGGTTGCGATGTCACGCATCACATTGTCGCCCCCGAGGCGCATGATACTTCCTTTGCCGAATTGCTTTTCTATCTGGCCCATAGCCAGGTCGATAGCCTGATCTCTGTTGTCTGCTGCCATGGTGAGGGGAACTCCTGTTTTATAAAAATATGGACTGTATGTGAAAAAATGGGTTTGTCTGCCTGAAAGATAGCCCTCGCGAGCCAGTCTAGTCAGGATTTCAGTATTTGTTTATGCATTCTGGTTCTCGATGTTATTCAGAATTTCAACCGATAGCACAGCAATGTTGCGCTTTTCAAGCACTAGTTGGAGGTGCTCCACTTCAGCGCCTGGGAGTGAGGGGGTTAGCCTAGCGCTTTGTTTCTCTGAGCTAAAGCCTCACGCCTGATCCAGTCCAAGGCGGTGTACGCGGTGCGCTCACGCACACTGGATCGATCTCCGTTAAAGGTAAAGTGTTGCACTTTTGTCCCCAGCGCAGTTGCGAGCGCCATGAATACCGTGCCCACGGGTTTTTCGGCACTGCCTCCATCGGGACCGGCAATGCCGGTAACAGCCACGGCGATATCGGCATTTGAGCGCTGTCTTACTCCCTCTGCCATGGCGGCGGCGCATTCGCGACTTACCGCCCCGTGTTGCATCAGTATTTGAACCGGAACTCCGAGCATATCATGTTTTGCGGAATTGGCATATGTTACCGCACTCCGCTCAAGAAATGCTGAGCTCCCGGCTTGATCGGTGAGCAGTTTTGCTATGAGACCTCCGGTACACGACTCCGCCAGGGCGAGGCGGATTTCGCTCTCGCGCAGTACGTTGGCGGTGGTCTCAGGTAGGGCGATGTCGCCAACTGCCGTAACGGAATCTCCAAGTTCAGAGCGAATGGTAGCTGTGCTGGCAGCCAGGGCATCTTCACCCCCGCGTTTCGCTTCAACCTTAACCACGACCTGGGGGCCATCCAGGCGGTAGCGCAACTGGGTATCGTGTCTGAAATTCAGCTGTTGCAGGCGCTGTTCCAGCTCTGCTTCCGGAATGCCGAAGGTGTACAGTGTGCTGCTTTTCGGTACTTCATGGACGGGGACACTGGATTGAAGCAGAGGCAGAACCTGACGCGAAAACATGGCCTGCATCTCTTGTGGTACTCCTGGGAGGAAAAAAGCCGGGCAGGTGTTGTGACGCAGATAGAATCCGGGGGCAGTGCCGCAGGTGTTTTCCAGCGGCTGTGACTTCTGGGGGAGCAGGGCCTGCTTTTCATTCCCCGGAGGGCAGGGTTTGCCGGAGCAGCGAAAGGAGCCACGCACCATATCCAGAGCCTCATCGTTAAGTACCAGGCGCAGTCTGAACGCCTGGGCCACTGCCCGTGCGGTAATATCATCTCCGGTTGGGCCTAATCCCCCGGTAGCAATGATAGCGTATCCGGCATCAATACAGTATTCAATGGTGGCGCGAATTCTGGCGCTGTCGTCACCCACGGTTATGGCTTCAGTCAGTGTGTACCCGGCCTGCTGTAGCGTCCGCCCGATCCACTGTTTGTTAGTGTCCGTTATTTCACCGTTTAGCAATTCATTTCCGATGCTGATACACACGATATCCATGGGCTATTCCTTGAGCGTCAGGGGCAAATCCCTGATCAGGGGATCAAATATAAACACAGGCGCAAAACTATGCCCGCATATACACCGGCAACCACGTCATCAAGTACAACGCCGAAACCGTTTTTCATGCGGGTGTCAAACCAGTTGGCCGGAAAGATCTTAAAAATATCAAAAAAACGAAAGAGTACAAAGGCAAGAATCGCAGTCGTCCAACTGAAGGGGAGAAATAGAACTGCCGTAATATACCCAATCAGTTCATCTATTACGATGCGCCCGTCATCCACCACTCCGAAATGGCGTCCGGCATATGATGAGCTCCAGAAGGCCAGTGCCAGCAATCCGCTCCAGATAAGGGCAGCCCCCCAGACAGGGGAGGGGGCGACAAGGTAAAAAACCGGAATTCCAGCCAGGGTTCCGAAGGTTCCCGGAGCTTTGCGGCTGTAACCGAGTCCTATATTGGTAGCAAGTAACAGCATAATGCGATGAAACATGGCGGTCCTGTGTCTAGAGGGTTAGGGGTAGATTGAGTGATTAGAAGTGAAAATATTCCTGCGCCAACTGATGCGCAATTCGGGTCTCTTGCTCCTCGGCACTCATAAGTTCCGCATGCACCAGGTATGGTTCTGCCAACAGCAGGCCCTCAGCAGAGCGTTGCGGATACGCGATAGCGGATGAGAAGTTTGCCACTATATCTATGCACCCTTCAGGATCGGGGGTAAGCCGCAATTGCAGCATAAGTTTAAGGGCGCGTTTTCGTTCCACATGTAGTGTCGCTCGCCGTGCTTCAATGTGGTCACAGTAGAACGCTGCCGCCAGTTCTCCGCCCAGAATTACATCCTCTTCAAGCTTACTGGTTTTGATCAGGGATGGAATGGACCCCACCCGCCAGGGGTGCGTGGGGCTACAGCGCTCGATCTGGAGGCGGGGACGAAGCTTGTGGATGAAGGAAGACTCCCACAGCTGATGTAACCCCTTGTGATTAAGCACCTGACGCTCTTGTGTATCCGGCGCACTGAGGATTTTTTTGCGCTGCAGTTCCTTGAGCACCGGACCTACACTCCCGAGCGCGACTCCTGCTTCTGCGGCAATTTCACGATAGGTGTCCTGCGCCAGCTCCGGTTTCCGTACCAAATGATAAAGCACCCGCAGTCCCGCACTCTGCACACAACGGTTGGGGAGGGGAGCTGCTTTGGCTGGCTTGTTGCCGCTTCGGTTTAGATACAGAGGTGGCGCATGGAGGAAGCCGTTGCCGGCGCTGTCAAGAAATTGTACATGTGCCCCGGTGAGTTCGTTTGCAAGGGGTTGCGAGATGTAGTCCGCGAGGAGAAGAGGTTGTTGCTCCTGCAGTGTCTTAAGTTGAGATATAAGCAGGCGGACCTGTTTGCGATCAATCCGCCATGCGGTACATACCGGGCGCACAGTGGAGCCCCAGGAGCCGCTCAGGTGCAGAGTGCCGCTGAAGGGAGAACCGCTGTCGCAAACATGCCGGGCATGCATATCCTCAAGACTGTTGAGGGTCTGCACCACCGTACGGATCAATTTCATTTCGCGCGCCGGATACTCGGACATCAGTAGTTCGCCAGGGAATGTGGTTTACGCTGCATGCTCTCTCAGACCCGACCTTACTATAAATCCAGCAATTTTGTGAATGTAAAATGCCCGGTAAGGGCTCTGTGGAAGATTGTCGCTCTTTGCAGAATGGGCACGAGAGTTGGGATGTAGCAGAGTAAATAAAAAAGGCAGAACCCCTTGAGAGGTCCTGCCTTTTTAACTTCAAAGCCCGGGCTTGCTTAGGCTTCTTCGATGGCATCTACGGGGCAGGTGTCAACACAAGCGCCACAATCGGTGCAAGTGTCAGGATCGATTACGTACTTGTCATCGCCCTCAGAGATAGCATCTACGGGACATGAATCTACACATGCACCACAGCTGGTGCAATCGTCAGTAATTACGTGAGCCATTGTTGTTCCTCCTTGTTCAGGGTTTCTAACAGAGACCCGCAATCAGGCCTCCCATTTATTAGTCACGGATCAATATACATGGTTTGTTTGCCATGTCTAGAAAAAAATCCTGCTCCCCAATCCGGAGTAATTTGCTCTGTATTCAGCCATCTTGAAAGAAAATTTTATGCAACGGCAGTTGCTATCTGATACGCCATACCTGCAAGGCCGAAGGCCAGAGCAGTGTTGAATATCAGGGCGAACATAGCCCACCCCCAACTGGATTCACGTGCCATAACTACAATTGTGACGAAGCAGGGGGCGTACAGCAGGACAAAGATGATGGCGCTGATGGCGGTAGCCCGATTCCAGTCTTTGTCTTTCTGCATCCGGCTCATGAGGTCGCCGCTCTCTTCAGCGCCTGTTTCGCCCAGCGAGTACGCGGTACCCAGGGTAGAGACAATAACCTCTTTGGCTGCCACTCCGCCGATTAAAGCGATATTGGTGCGCCAGTTGAATCCCGCCCATGATGACAGCGGCTCCAGTATCTGCCCCAGGCGTCCGGCGAATGAGTTTTTAAGCGCAGCGAGGCTGTGTTCGCGCTCCAGTTCTTCAAGAGTTGTTTGCAGCTGCTCTTGCTGAGTCTGGTCGGTGGTGGCGTTCAATTGCTGCTCCACTGCCACCTGCTGCGCCATAAACTCCTGTTCCTCCTTCTGATCCAGGCCGGGAAATGTCATGGCCGCCCACAGGAGGATGGAAATTGCCAATACTACGGTACCCGCTTTCTTGATGTATTCCCAGGTGCGCTCCCACATGTGAATAAGAACGCCCTGCATGGTGGGAAGGCGGTATGGGGGAAGCTCCATTACAAACGGGGTTGACTCCCCACGAATAAGAGTGGAACGCAGCAGGCGCGCCACAAGGAGAGCCATGGCCCAGGCTCCCAGGGTGATGCTGAACATTACCGCAGCCCGGTGTTCGGAGAAAAACGCTCCGATGAGGAGGAGAAATACCGGAATCTTGGCGCCACAGGGCATAAACGGTGCAGTGATAATAGTGGCGAGTTTCTCCTTGGGGCTGCGCAGGGTGCGCGCCGCCATCACTCCCGGAACCGCGCAGCCACCTGCAATCCCGCCAGAAATAATGAACGGCATTACCGAACTTCCGTGGAGGCCGAAGCTGCGGAATACCTTATCTAACATGTATGCCATGCGCGCCATATACCCCGAATCCTCGAGAAACGCGATGATAATAAACATGATCATAATCAGGGGAACGAACCCCAACACACCCCCTACGCCGTCAATAACCCCGGAGACAATGAGGGATTGAATGATACCGTCAGGGAGAATCGCTGCAGCACCGTCTGCGAGCATGGCAAAGAAATTATGCGTCAGTTCCATGGGGTATTCACCAAGGGTGAAGGTGATGTGAAACATGGAATACAGCAACGCCAGCATCAACACCGGACCCGCAACCTTATGGGTCAGTACCTGGTCGATCTTATCCGTCAGATCCAGGCGTGCTGACTGTGGCTGGGAAGCAATTACACTTTTTTTCAACAGCGCGTGGATGAATCCATAGCGATAGTCAGCAATTATCGCTTCGGGAAACGTGTTGAGCGTCTTCATACAGTGGTCGCGCAGGATCTGTACCTCTGCTTCCATCTGTTCTGATAATTCGGGCGCAACGGCATGTCCCTGTTCGATTATACTGTCATCCCCTTCAATATACTTCAGGGCGACCCAGCGAGCCGGATATTTCTGCTGCAGAATCTCCTCCCCTGTAATGGTGGCGCTCAGGTGCTCGAGCACCGGATCCACATCGGGTCCATAGGATATCTCCAGAGGGAGCCATTCTCCATTGCGCTCTTGCGCATATCCGACAGCAGTGCGGAGCAATTCCTCTTTGCCTACGCCGGTGCGCGCTACCGTCCCCACGGCAGGGCAACCGAGATCCTTCTGCAACTGCTTGATGTTTATCTGAATCCCTTTGCTGCGCACATCATCCATCATGTTGAGTGCAAGCATCACCGGAACTCCCATCTCTAGGAACTGCATAGTGAGGTACAGATGACGTTCGAGCTTGGTTGCGTCAACCACATTTACCACCAGGCCGGGGCGCTCCTCCACCAGAACCTGGCGTGCCACCAGTTCCTCCTGGGTGTATGCGGTGAGGGAGTAACATCCAGGAAGATCCACAATGTCGATTTTGGAATCTCCCAGGCTGGTGCTGCCCTCTTTGCGGTCTACCGTGATGCCGGGATAGTTGCCAACATGTTGATGTGAGCCTGTGATGGCGTTAAACAGAGTGGTTTTGCCGGCGTTGGGATTGCCGGCAAAGGCGAGATAGTGTTTGTTCATCGGGTTGACTCCAGCTTTTCTACAGTGATGTGATCGGCTTCGTTGTTACGCAGGGTCAGCGTAAAGCCGCGCAGGCGTATAGCGACGGGGTCTTTCAGGGGGGCGCGTCCCACAATTTCAATTTCGGTTCCGGTAACCAGCCCCATATCACGTATGCGGCGTCCCAGCTCACCATCTGCACTGATACTGATGATGCGGGCTTTGTCGTGAAGATCCAATTGTCTGATAGAGCAATGCATACCAATACCTCTCGTTGATTATGATAATGGATTTCATTTTAACTATTTAGGTCCGGGAGTCAAGCTATTTCGTGTTCCCGAATAAAAACAGGGCTAAACAACTGTTTGTTAGGACATCTACAGGGCTTTGTGTCACGCTGCTTCACAGCATATTATAGAAAGAAGCGCGCCATTATGCTACTTTTCAGGCATTGATAAAACCGGAAATTGTCTAAGGTAAAGGTAACTAATCACCACTTTTGTACCAGGAGGTGCTTTAGCCCCCGAACAATCGCGGCTGGAAGCCTCTCCTACGGGACCAGGGGAAGGTAGGAGCGGCTTCCAGCCGCGATAACAGCCGGTACGCACAGCACCGATCACGTCTATAAAATGCTCGGGAATGTCGACCTTTGGTCTGGCAGGTGAATAGTTACAGGTAAAGAATGATATGCTGTGTGCCTGTATATGCCATTATTTTTTGCGGCGAAATGGTTACCATTGTTAAGAGAGGAACACAATATCATGCAGGAATATGCACAGAATAAAAATGACACCGCGCGGAACGCATCCGGCGAGAACGAGGTGCGTGTGATTCTGTTACCCGGCCTCGCCGCTGATGAGCGTATGTACGTAAGGGTTAAGGATGCGCTCGATCTTATGGTTGCTGATATTTCCTTTAAACTGGTAACACCGCAGCTGCTAGTGCCAAATAGGGGCGAGAAAATGGATGAATATGCCCGACGTACTGCAGAAACATTGCATATCCAGGCAGACGACATTGTCGGCGGTTGCTCTTTTGGGAGTATGGTTGCAGGTTCAATAGCTGTGCAGGTTCCGGTTCAAGGACTGGTTCTGCTGAGTGGTGCGCTGGATTCATCTGCTCTCGTCCCTTCGAGCCGGATACTGAACCGCATTGCCTCTATCATCCCCTTTCCTTTGCTACAGCGCGTTCTCGCAAGTGACTGGTTTTTACGCAGCGTATTTGAAGAAACGAACCCTGCAGATATAGAACTCGGACGCTCTATGTTGCTCGACACTCCGGAGCAGACCCTCAGACGTGGCGGTCTCCTTGCCGCAACCTGTGAGCTGACAGAGCCATTGGAAATCCCGGTTCGAGCCCTCCACGGCACTGAAGATCGCGTTATCCGCTCTCCCGAAATAGATAAATGCAAGCTGGTCCCCAATGCCGGTCACGGTATGGTGGTGTCCCATCCACATGAAGTTGCCGCGTTTCTGGTCCAGACCGTGCAGGAGATGGCTTGAGCGAGACCTTTTCGCGTTGCTGAAAAAGCGGTAAGCCCTGCTAAGCCTGTCTTTTACCTTTCTTCAGCCGATTAGCTGCTTTCAGCCTTGCATCCTTGTGCTTCCGTGATAGCCTACCTTTTAAGTCAGAAAAAGTTGAAAAATATGCTTTTTTTGACACCTGTCAATTTTTTCCACGCAGGATTATGGCATCTTCCGTGTCAAGAAATAGATCGTTGATGAGCAAATTTACGGGCAAGTTGTGATACTCACAGCCAGGCTTGTTTAACCTTAAAGTACTAAAAGGAGTAATTCATGAGCATGTTCTGTTACCAGTGTCAGGAAGCAGCAAAAGGAATTGGATGTACCGTAAAGGGGATGTGTGGCAAGCAGGAATCTACCGCAAATCTCCAGGATCTTTTGGTTTTTATCCTTAAGGGGATCTCTGTAGCTGACCGGGAATTGCGCAATCAGGGTAAAGATGATGCCGACACCGGCCTCTTTGTAGCAAAGGCGATGTTTGCCACTATTACCAATGCCAACTTTGATAATCAGCGCATCACTGATCTGATTAAAGAGGCACTACAGCGCCGCGAAGATCTCAAGCAGAAGGCGGGGCTGAGTGCAGGCCCTGAATGTGTTACCTGGAACGGCAGTGAAGCTGATTTTGCCGCAAAGGCGCAGGAGGTAGGGGTGTTGTCACAGCCTAACGAGGATGTGCGCTCTCTGCATGAACTTCTAATCTACGGAGTCAAGGGGGTGTGTGCCTATACCGAGCATGCCGCGGTTCTCGGGTATGAAAAGGAGGATCTCTATGCCTTTATCCTTGATGCTCTTGCTTCCACAACGGATGAGCTGAGCGTTGATGAGATGACCGCCTGGGTCCTGAAATGCGGTGAATTCGGGGTCACCGCTATGGCACTGCTTGACGAAGCTAATACCGGCAGTTACGGCAATCCCGAAATCAGCAAGGTAAACCTCGGAGTGCGCAATAAACCCGGTATTCTCATCTCCGGCCACGATATGAAGGATATGGAGGAGCTTCTGAAGCAGACTGAGGGCACCGGCGTGGATGTGTACACCCACAGTGAGATGCTCCCGGCGCACTACTATCCGGCATTCAAGAAATATGAACACTTTGTGGGCAACTACGGTAATGCCTGGTGGTTGCAGAACAAGGAGTTTGCCTCCTTTAACGGCCCTATTGTGATGACTACCAACTGTATTACTCCGGTCCAGGATGCGTATAAGGATCGCATCTACACTACAGGCATGGCGGGTTATCCGGAGGTTAAGCATCTTCCCGAGCGCGAAGCCGGTGGTGCTAAGGACTTCAGTGCTGTAATCGAGCAGGCGAAAAGCTGCGCCGCGCCCGAGGAGTTGGAGCAGGGTGAGATTGTGGGCGGTTTTGCCCACGCTCAGGTGATGGCTCTGGCCGATAAGGTGGTGGACGCGGTGAAAACCGGGGCGATCAAGCGTTTTGTGGTTATGGCCGGATGTGACGGGCGTCATACTACACGGCAGTACTTTACCGATGTCGCACAGGAACTCCCGCACGATACTGTTATTCTTACCGCAGGTTGTGCCAAGTACCGCTATAGCAAGCTCAACCTCGGGGATATCGGCGGCATCCCGCGGGTTCTCGATGCCGGGCAGTGTAATGACTCCTACTCACTGGCTTACATCGCACTGAAGCTTCAGGAGGTATTTGAACTCGACGACATCAACGATCTGCCCATCTCCTACGACATTGCGTGGTATGAGCAGAAAGCGGTTATCGTCCTCCTCGCGCTCCTCTCTCTCGGAGTTAAGGGGATCCGCCTCGGTCCTACTCTACCGGCCTTCCTCTCTCCCAACGTGGCGAAGGTGTTGGTGGATAACTTCAACATCAAGCCCACCGGTGATGTGGCTACAGATGTAGAAGCGATCATGGCGGGAAAGTAGTCTCAGAATAGAAAAAGTCGCAATAAGAAAAGGCGGGTCTCAGAGCCCGCCTTTTCTTATTGCCGCACCAGCCGCCAGCCGGGGGCGCTGGAGGATTCTGTGCTGCGCCAGGGATTGATATCCAGTCCGCCCCGGCGAGTGTAGCGCGCATACACGCTTAAATTATCCAGGTGGCAATGTCGCCACAAGTCGGTAAAGATCCGTTCCACGCACTGTTCGTGGAACTCGTTGTGCTGGCGAAAAGAGATTAGATAGCGTAGCAGCGCAGCGTGATCAAGTTTGTGCCCCTGATACTGGATCCAGATGCTGGCCCAGTCAGGCTGGGACGTGATCAGGCAGTTGCTTTTCAGTAGGTGACTGTAGAGGGTTTCGCTGACTATCTCTGAGCCTGTATGCGCGCATGGAGTTGTGTCCAGCAGGGTTGGGTCGGTCTGGTAGCAGTCAATTTCGATATCCAGGTCATCAATGCAGGTCCCTTCGAGGGTTGTGACGTGCCACTTATTGTCCACTTCATCCAGACTTGCGCCAGGGTAGATCTCAACCTCTACCGGAGAGCCGGCGGAAGTGCTCAGATCCTGCTCCATCAAAGCGGATACCTGCGCACAGGAATCAAATCTGCTCTGGTTGAAAGAGTTGAGGTATAGTTTAAACGATTTCGACTCCACAATATGGGAAGAGGTGCATGGGAAGCGGAACTGACCCAGAGCGGCGATGGGTTTGCCTTTGAGGTTCAGCCACGAGATCTCATATCCGTTCCATAGGTCCTCCCCGATAAAGGGCAGCTCAGCATTGAGGCCGAGCTCAGAGCGCTTTGAGGCGCGCGGCACAGGATAGAGTTGTCCCGGGTCATAGGAGTCCGGATATTTGGCCTGTTTCCCCAGGGGGATAGTGGTGTAATCGCTCATGGTGTGTATTCGAACTCAGTTCAGGGGGATAAAAAATTCCATGCCATCGGAGCAGAGACGCAAGGCATTAGGATGGACTTCTTAAAGGCCTGCCCCACCAACTTGTAAAAAGTGTCTGAAGAAGTCATTGCTATCCATTAAGTTCTCTGCTATCTGAACTGTACATACTATTATTTTAACAACACAAGTCAATGAAATAGATAAGCTTATGCCACAGCCGGATACCGCAGATGACTATTTAACGAGACACGATTGCCGCTATATGGATATGGCGCTGGAGCAAGCCAGGCAGGCACAAACTCTTGGGGAGGTGCCCATCGGAGCAGTGCTTGTGGATGAGGACGGAATGATACTCGGCGCTGCGGGGAATCGACGTGAAACCTGGCAGGATCCTACGGCGCACGCGGAGTTGATGGTTTTACGCCAGGCGGCGCAGCGCCTGGAATCGTGGCGTTTGCTAGATACCACCCTGTATGTAACCCTGGAGCCATGCGTTATGTGCATGGGGGCGATCATCCTGGCGCGTGTTCCGACCCTCGTCTTTGGTGCTCATGACCCGCGTGCAGGGGCTGTAGGGTCAATTTACGATTTTTCTACTGATGAGCGTTTTAACCATCGGGTTGAAGTACGCCCTGGAGTCAGGGCCGCTTCGTGTGGTGCGCTGTTGTCCGATTTTTTCGCCGCATTGCGCCAGCGCCGCCAGAAGAGGGGCCGGCTCTCATCTTCTGATGATTAGTTGCTCTTTTACAATGGCCATCGTGATGATGCTTTCGCAGAAAGTAAGAAATCAGATGGCTAAGCAAAAAGCGCCAAATGCTAGGCGCGTGATTCCCTCTGTAGAGACGTTGCATGCAACGTCTAATACGTACGTCGAAGCAGTGAGGCAATTACAGCAACGCCGCAGTTTGTGAGTTTTTGCGACGCCATCATCGTGATACCTGCTGAATATTCCTATAGAGGATGATGTGTTTACCGAAAGAAAAAAAATAGTTCTCCTTCTAACCTTGCTTATCACTGCTGGTGTTACAGTTAGTGGTGGTTTTGCCGGGGTCTTGCTCTATCTGATACTGCAGGGCAAAGTGGGATGGTGGGCACTTGTCCTGCTGATGCTGGTTATTGTAACAGCTCTGATGGTTACCATCATTTTCCGCCGTCTGTTGGTGCAGAAACTCATCCACAGTGAGCATCGTTATCGTACCCTGTTCAGCAATACTGCTGATGCGGTGCTGCTTATGCGTGGAAGGACCATTCTCGAAGCCAACGCACGGGCTGGTACCGTGCTGGGATACTGTGCGGAAGATCTTAAGGGAAAGGATCTTCTTGCTCTTTCTCCTGAACAACAGGAAGGGGGGCGTGCCTCAGAGGTAGTACTGGAACAATGTATACGCTGGCCCAGGGGGCAGGCGCGGAATGTGTTTGACTGGAAATATCTGCGTCATGGAAAGGTGCGCGATGCTGAGGTGTCGGCGCAGAAGATAAGGATAGACGGATTTGCTGCGGTCTTGCTTAATATGCATGATGTAACCGCACGGCGCGAGGAGGAGCGTGAGCTGCGCGAAAGTGAAGAGCACTACCGCGCGATTTTTGAACGCTCTTCCAACCTGTTTTTGCTTTTCCGTGCCGATGGATCCCTCGTGGATGCGAATCGCGCTGCATGCAAGATGTATAACCGCAGCTTGAAAGAGCTTAAGTCACTGCCATTCAGCAGCAGGATATACGAGCCGGAGTTGGCAGATCGATATCTGGATCTGGTTGCCGACACCATAAAGGAACGACGCAGTAATTATCTGGAGATCAATTTACGTGATCATGCCGATGAAGAGGTGATTCTGGAGGTTTACCTTGATCCCTTTGTGCTGCACGATGAGCCCCTGTGTCTCGCTACATGCATAAATGTAACCGGATGGAAGCAGACAAACCGTCTGATCAGGCAGGATGAGCAACGGCTTGAAACCCTGTTGCAACTGCAGCAGATGAACGATCCGGATGAAGGGCAACTATGCGAATATCTGCTCCTGCGCTGTCTCGTATTAACGGGAAGCCGGGGTGGACTTTTGGCTTTTGCGAGTACTGATGGGGTTCTGCAACAGCGTGCCAGTGATTATGCCGCTTCCGGATGGGAGAGGGAGTTGCTCGAATGTCCGCCGCATGTCTCGCACTGGTGCAATGACTCTGAAAGTATGGATATCCCCCATCCTCAGGGGATTAATCGCTGTCTGGTGGTGCCCCTCGAGGTCGAAGATGTCGTGGTGGCATGCGTTATGGTAGCGGATAAGCAGGCCCCCTACGATCGTGGAGATGCACGCCAACTCGGGCTTTTGCTTCAGGGAGCGTGGCAGCGCCTTCAGCGCCTGCGCATGGTGCAGGATTTGCGTGCTGCCAAAGAGGAAGCAGAGCGAGCGAGCCAGGCTAAGGGGGAATTCCTCGCTCTGGTTAGCCACGAACTGCGTACCCCCATGACCGTGATTATGGCGGCATTGCAACAGGCCATGGAAGATGCGAGTACAGGGCAAAACAGATATCTGGAGATGGCTGATACCGCGACTCGCTCTCTTTTGGAGCTGGTTAACGATATTCTCGATTTTTCCAAGCTCGAAGCAGATAAAATGGAACTGGAACTGCTTCCCTTTTGTGTCCGCGATCTGCCAGAGCCGGTTGTGCGAACCTTCAGTTTGAGTGCCGAAGAGAAAAACATTAGCATCCGTACCGAATTTGCCCCAGATCTTCCGGCCGTTTTGCTCGGTGACCAGTATCGCCTGCGCCAGGTGCTGTTCAATCTGGTTGGCAATGCGGTGAAGTTTACCGAGCGCGGTTCCATTGAAATATGTTTTTCTCTGTTAGCCCATGCTGTACAGACAGAAGATATGTGCATCCTTAAGGTAGCGGTAAAGGATACTGGAATCGGCATCTGCGGGATAGATAGCGAACGACTTTTTGATGGATTCTCCCAGGCGGATAGTTCGACTACGCGTAAGTATGGAGGCACGGGCCTGGGGCTGGCCGTCTGCAAGGGAGTTTTAGCCCGGATGGGCGGAGATATAAATGCGCGCCCCCGCCCCGAAGGGGGGAGTGAGTTCAGCTTCAGCGTACCATTGCAGATTGTTACCCAGACCGCTGAGATTGCAGTCAAAGAGGGGGACACAGAACCCTCAGCGGAGGCTCCTTCACCACCAATGCTGCCCGCGTCGGGAAAGCGTGTCCTGATTGTGGAAGATGATCTGCGCAGTGCCGCATTGTTCCGCGCAGTATTGCAGGAGACCGGGGCAAAGGTTACCGATGTCCTCAGTGGATATGAGGCGATCCAGGCCTGTCGTGAAGAATCCTTCGATCTTGTATTGGTAGACTACCAGATGCCGGGAATTGATGGGGCTGAAACCATTCGTCGCATTCTTGCCGAAGCCCACCCGGGAGGCAAGAAGATGCTGCTGGTGGGAATGAGTGCAGCAGAAGACCCGGACGTGCAGGAGAAGATGTGCTCCTCCGGAGCTGATACATGCCTGGCGAAGCCGGTAAAACGCCAGGAACTGTACAGTATTGTTGCGCGCCTGTAGTGCCTCCATACGTAGCTGGGGGGTGCAAGAAAATACTTTACACTCAGGTTTATGCTGTGTACTATTCTGCGCCTGGTACGGAGAGGTGACCGAGTGGCTGAAGGTGCTCGCCTGGAAAGCGTGTGTACCGCAAGGTACCGAGGGTTCGAATCCCTCCCTCTCCGCCATTTATTTAAGAATACAGGTTCCTTGGGATTCGAAGCGCCGACCGATTGTATCCAACAGTCGTCGGAAAATGGACAAAATGTCCATCTGCGAGCGCAGGGGAGCCTACGCATGAGCCAGCATGATGTTGGCGAAGTAGTGGGCGAATCCCTCCCTCTACGCCATTTTTTATATCTTGTTTGTCTTGCCCTTATCTTAAGAGACGGGTTTTATATTTGCCGTCACAGGTGACGGTCAGGTCCCGCGCAACGGGCGGTCGCAAACCCCGTCAGGCCCGGAAGGGAGCAGCGGTAGTGATGCAGCCGGTGTGCCGCGGACAAACCTGGCCGTCACTTGTGGCGGCAAGTGTTTTATGCGGGGGTATTTTATCCCTGTACCTTTCCATGTATATTGCGCTAACATGCCTAATGGCTTTGACGGTTAGCGCCTGACCATTCATGTCCGCGTTACCGTCGTATTAAACTATAATGGCTAAATAAAAAGCGCGTAAATGCAAAGCGCATAATGGTCACTGCGGAGCAACGTCTGAATTGTGGAATACGTTGAAACAGCGAGACCTCAGCATCGGTACCACAATTGTTGGGTCTCTGTGCCGCCCTCAATGCAATCAATACATCATTCTAGTCGTAGCATATGTCATATCAGGTTTTAGCACTTAAATGGCGCCCGGGTCTGTTTGCCGACCTGGTCGGTCAAGAGCATGTTAGTCGCACCCTAACCAATGCAATCCGCAGCGGACGGGTGCACCATGCGTTTGTGTTTACCGGTGCGCGCGGCGTGGGTAAGACCTCAGCCGCCAGAATTCTGGCAAAAGCGCTCAACTGTTCCGAGCGCCAGGGCTCCGAACCCTGTAACAGATGCGAATCATGCCTGGAAATTGCCGCGAATCAGCACGATGATGTAATTGAGATAGACGGCGCCTCGAATAACGGGGTGGACAATGTGCGCGAACTACGCGATATGGCGCGCTATATGCCTGCAAGTTCACCCTATAAGGTGATCATCATCGATGAAGTTCACATGCTTTCAACTGCGGCATTCAACGCCCTCCTCAAGATTCTCGAAGAACCTCCCGCGCATGTGAAGTTTATCTTCGCCACCACCGAACCGCATAAGATTCCGGTAACCATTCTCTCGCGCTGCCAGCGCTATGACTTCCGTAAAATTTCTCAGACTAAGGTCACGCGCCAGCTGGAGTATATAGCTGAGGCTGAACAGATCGACATCTCAGCGCGCTCCCTGCGCCTGATAGCCCAGGCGGGCGGGGGAAGTATGCGCGACAGCCTTTCAACCTTTGATCAGGTGTTGGCGTTCTGCCCGGATAAGGTGGATGATGCGGATGTAATGGCATTGTTGGGGGTGGTGGATCGCCGTCTTGTGATAGATATCCTCGAGGCATGCATCCAGCGCCAGCCAGCTCAGGTTTTTGAAACAGTGCGGCGGGTCGACGAGTCGGGACATTCGTTTCGCAGCTTCTGTCAGGATCTTGTTGAGAGCGTACGCACCCTTATCCTGACTCGGATTGTGGAGGATCCCCAACTCCAGCTCGGGATCAGTGAAGATGAGTTTGCAGAATTTGAGCATCTGGCGAAGCTTGGCGATGCAGAGGACTGGCAGCGTCTACTGAGCATGTTGATAAAGGTGGAGTCGGAGTTGTCTGCCTCTGCATACCCGCGCCTTTTGGTGGAGATGGCTCTTGTACGCGCAGCCAGCCTTCCTCCGGCCCGTAAGATCGAGGATCTCGTCCGCAAACTGGAACAGCTCAGTGGATATGAATCGGCGGGAGGAGACGCTACTGCCACCACTCCTAGAGCGCAGCTTCGCGACAGTGCGTCTGTCCATCCTGAAGAAACGTTCAAAGCCGAAACATCTGAACAAGCTTTTACTTCGCCGCCTTCACATGGTGGCGAAGGGTTGCACGATGTGAAACAACCATACACAGAGACTCACTCGGATTCACACACTGAGAAAATTGTAGCGGAAGCAGATGTAGAGCCTTCTTTGAAGGCGGAGCCTTCCGCAGCCACCGTTTCAACGCCGGGCTGGGCCGAATTGGTTCAGCAGGTGAGGAAGAAAAATCCTCGTATCGGTGCTCTGTTGGATAATGTCAGTTTGCTTGACCTTGCTCCCCCCTTATTGCGTTTGGGCGCCGGCCAGGGCACCTTTCTGTTGCAGCAGCTTAAGGATAAGCAAACTCAGGCAAAAATATGTGAACTTGCCCAGACATTGTTAGGTGAAAAGGTCGATCTCAAGGTGGAAGGGCTTGCAGCTCAGGAAGCCCCTCCGTCATTGCAGCAGAATAAACAGAAGCAGGAAAGTGACCGTTCGCGCCGGCTACGAGAGGATGCGGTAAACCACCCTATCGTGCGTCAGGCGGTGGAGATTTTTGCAGGCGAAGTGGTGGCGGTAACGCCCAACGACAAAGGTTACGTATAAAGGGCACCTCTTTTATTTATGATAACAGCATCTTGAAGGAGAACAGATATGGCTAAGGGTATGGGTAACATGATGAAGCAGGCGCAGGAGATGCAGCGCAAGATGGAGGAGATGCAGGGAGAACTGGAAAGCCGTGAAGTGGAGGCGAGCGCTGGCGGCGGCATGGTTACCGTGCGGGTTAACGGCAAGCAGCAGTTGCTGGGGATTGTGATTGAGCCCGATGCCGTTGATCCCCAGGATGTGGATATGCTCCAGGATCTTATCGTTGTTGCGGTAAACGAGGGGGTCCGCAAGAGTCAGGAGATGGTCCAGGGAGAGATGAGTAAACTTACCGGCGGCATGAATATACCGGGATTATTCTAATCTGATGGAACACAATAATATCTCTATACTGGCCATCGATAGCACCTGCGTCGATGGCTTTATTGTATGTGGTGGTTCGACGGTTTTTTCACGCTTGTGAAAATCTTTTCTGTCAGAGTGAAAAAATAAAACGCCATTTTATCTTATTGTTTTTTTTGAGGTCTTCATGTTAGACTCTACCCCTTCATTGGAACGCTTGATCGATGAATTGCGTAAATTGCCGGGTATCGGGCGTAAGACAGCCACTCGGCTGGCGTTCTTTGTTCTCCAGCAACCGCAACGTGATGTGACCGAACTAGCTCAGGCATTGCGGGATGTGAAGGACAATGTGGGTCTGTGTTCATGTTGTTTTAATATTACCGAAACGGATCCCTGTCCTATCTGTCGCGCCGCTGAGCGCGATGACGCTATGATTTGCGTGGTAGAACAACCGCAGGATCTGATCGCTATAGAGCGGGGGCACGATTACCACGGACGCTACCATGTGCTGCACGGGGTTCTTTCCCCTCTGGACGGCATAGGGCCGGATGACCTGCGCATCCCTCAGATGCTTCAACGTCTGAAGGAGGGTGGTATAGATGAGGTGCTAGTAGCCACTAATTTTTCCATGGAAGGGGAGGCTACAGCCCTGTATCTGAGTAAAATCCTCCACCCGCTGGGAGTAAAGGTGACCCGCCTTGCGCACGGGATCCCCATGGGGGGCGATCTTGAATATCTGGACGCTGCCACCCTGAGCGGTGCAATTGCCCGGCGCCAGCAGATGTAGTTTGCATGTCTATGCATATACTCAGAGGGCAGCTTTTTCATAACCATACCTGATTTTTTTAACATCAGGCGGGTATTACGTATTAGATGGGGTGGTGAGGACACCATCCGTTGTTTGACTTCATTAAATACAGGAGGAACAATATGTCGCGTAAGATGGTAAACATCGACGGCAATACCGCCGCGGCTCATGTCGCGCATGCGACCAACGAGGTTGTGGCGATCTACCCTATCACTCCATCGTCTGTCATGGGCGAGATTGCTGATGCCAAGAGTGCCGCCGGAGAGAAAAACGTGTGGGGATCCAGCCCCAAAGTTGTAGAGATGCAATCCGAAGGTGGCGCTGCCGGTGCGGTCCACGGTGCCCTGCAGGCCGGTGCCCTTACCACCACATTCACCGCGTCCCAGGGATTGTTGCTGATGATCCCCAACATGTACAAGATCGCCGGGGAGCTTACCCCTACCGTCTTTCATGTTTCTGCACGTTCCATTTCCGCTCAGGCTCTGTCAATCTTCGGTGATCACTCCGACGTAATGTCATGCCGTTCTTGCGGCTGGGCGATGCTGTGTTCCAACACCGTGCAGGAGGTTATGGATTTTGCCCTTCTCGCACAGTCCTCCACCCTGCGCACCCGCATCCCGTTCCTGCACTACTTCGACGGGTTCCGCACTTCCCACGAAGTGCAGAAGGTTGAAGAGTTGAGCATGGAGGATATGAAATCCATGATTGACGATGAGTTGGTGCAGGCTCACAAGGCGCGCTCCATGTCTCCCGACCATCCGGTCCTGCGCGGGACTGCGCAGAACCCCGATGTATACTTCCAGGGGCGAGAGACCGTAACCAAATTCTACGAATCAGTGCCCGAAGTGCTGCAGGAGGAGATGGACAAGCTCGCCAAAATGGTAGGGCGTCAATATCACCTGGTTGACTATGTCGGCGCTGAAGATGCCGAAGATGTCATCGTAGTTATGGGTTCCGGTGCGGATACGGTAGAAGAGCTGGTTGAGTATCAGGTTGCCCAGGGGAAAAAAGTTGGGCTTTTAAAGGTGCGCCTGTTCTTGCCGTTCCCAACCAAAGCTTTTGCTGAGGCGATGCCCAAGACCGTCAAGAATATTGCGGTCCTCGACCGCACCAAAGAGCCCGGCTCGATTGGCGAGCCTCTGTATCAGGTTGTCCGTACCGCCATCGGCGAGGCCATGGAAGCCAAGATCTATCCGGGTGAGGGATACCCACGCGTTGTGGGCGGACGCTTCGGTCTCGGTTCTTATGAATTTACCCCCGCTATGGTGCAGGCAGTGTTCGATAACCTCCAGGCTGCGGAAGCGAAGAATCACTTTGTCGTAGGTGTCAAGGATGATGTCACCGGCAACAGCCTTGATTACGATCCCAATGTCAGGGTTCCCTCTGAAGGTTATGCCGCCATGTTCTACGGTCTCGGCTCTGACGGTACCGTGGGAGCGAACAAGAACTCTATCAAGATCATCGGTGAGACCACGGATAACTATGTGCAGGCCTACTTTGTGTATGACTCCAAAAAGGCCGGCAGCATGACCACCAGTCATCTGCGCTTCGGGCAGAAACCCATCAAGTCACCGTACCTTATCGACAGCGCTGATTTCCTGGCGTGCCACAATTTCTCCTTTCTGGAGAAGTATGACATGCTCAAGAACCTGAAAAAGGGCGGCACCTTTCTCCTCAATTGCCCCTACGGCAAGGATGAGGCGTGGGACAAGATCCCCCGAGAGGTTCAGCAGCACATTGTGGATAAAGAGCTGAAATTCTATATTATTGACGGGGTTCATCTGGGTGAAGAGATCGGCCTGGGTTCAAGGATCAACGTCATTATGCAGACTGCGTTCTTCAAGATCTCCGATATCATCCCCATGGATACCGCAGTAGCAGAAATCAAGGATTCCATTGTAAAATCTTACGGTAAGGCCGGTGAAAAAGTGGTCAACATGAACAAGGATGCCGTAGATCGCGCTCTGGAAAATATCCATGAAATCAAGCCGGGGACGGCGGATAGCAAGTTGCGCATCCACGGTGCCATCGAAGGCGAAGCGCCGGAGTTTGTCAAGAATACCATCGCGCCGATCATCGAGGCCAAGGGACAGGATCTACCCATCTCCGCGATGCCGTGTGACGGCACCTTCCCTATGGGTACCGCCAAGTACGAAAAGCGCAACATCGCCGTGAATATCCCCGTATGGGAAGAGGATCTGTGCATCCAGTGCGGCATCTGCTCATTCGTGTGCCCCCACTCTACAATTAGGATGAAGGTTTACGATCCCGAGAAACTCAACGGTGCCCCTGAGACCTTTAAGTCTGTAGACGCCAAAGGTAAAGAGTTCGCTGGCAAGAAGTTCACCCTCCAGGTGGCTCCGGAAGATTGTACCGGTTGCGGCGCGTGTGTGTATAACTGCCCGGCAAAGAGCAAAGAAGAGGAGGGCAAAAAGGCAATCAACATGACCTTCCAGGCGCCACTGCGTGAGCAGGAAGCGCAAAACTGGGATTTCTTCCTTGAGCTGCCTGATGTAGATGAAAGCAGCGTCAAGCGTCACACCTTAAAGGGAAGTCAGTTCCTCGCGCCGCTGTTTGAGTTCTCCGGCGCATGCGCCGGTTGCGGTGAGACACCCTTTGTGAAGCTGCTGTCCCAGCTCTTTGGTGATCGCGCTCTGATTGCCAACGCTACCGGATGTTCCTCTATCTACGGTGGCAACCTGCCTACCACGCCGTATACAACCCGCGCAGACGGGCGTGGCCCCACCTGGAGCAACTCCCTGTTTGAGGACAACGCCGAATTCGGTTACGGCATGCGCCTCTCAGTGGATAAGTTCAATGAGTACGCTCTCGAACTCCTTGACAATGCCTCCGATAAGCTATGCAAGGCCGGCAGTGAGTATGCCGATCTAATCAAGGAGATCCAGAATGCGGATCAGAGTACGCAGCAGGGGATCGAAGATCAGCGCAATCGTGTAGCGAAGCTCAAAGAGGGGCTGGAGCAGTGCCCCGATGCTGATTCCAAACAGTTGCTCTCCGTGGCGGACTATCTGGTGAAGAAATCCGTCTGGATGGTAGGCGGTGACGGCTGGGCCTATGACATCGGCTACGGCGGACTCGACCATGTTCTTGCTTCCGGCGAGAACGTCAACGCCCTCGTCCTCGATACCGAGGTGTACTCCAACACCGGTGGTCAGGCCTCCAAGGCGACTCCACTGGGTGCGGTAGCTCAATTTGCCGCCGGGGGTAAGCGCCAGGGCAAGAAAGACCTGGGGATGATCAGCATGACCTATGGCAATATCTATATTGCAAAGGTCTCCCTGGCTAATCCGGCTCAGTGTGTTAAAGCATTCATCGAGGCGGAATCCTATGATGGCCCGTCCCTCATAATTGCCTACAGTCACTGTATTGCCCATGGTATCGACATGACCAGCGCCATCGAAGCGTGTAAGAATGCTGTGAACTCCGGCCACTGGCCACTGTTCCGCTATGATCCTCGACTGACCGATCAGGGCAAGAACCCCCTTCAGCTTGACAGCAAGGATCCGAGCATCACTTTTGAGGATTTTGCCTACAGCGAAAATCGCTTCCGCGTTCTCAAGAAGAACCAGCCTGAAGTGGCCGCAAAACTTATGGAGCAGGCTTCTAAAGAAACCGCCGCACGTTACGGGCTGTACAAGAAGCTCGCGGCCATGGACCCGGATTGCGGCACCGAAGAAAAGTAACCCATAGCTGATTTACTCCTATCAGCTCGCTAATAAAAGCTCCCGTTGCGCATCTGCGTAGCGGGAGCTTTGTTGTATCTCATCACCGCTATTCCCCTTCCCCTAAGACCTTGCGTGGGTGAGGTGCGGATGATATAAGGAACTTGACACTTATGCGCGCTTAAGTAAGTGGAGTGTCGCAGATTATCCATATCTTATCACTTCCTCCGGGAGAACCCCATGTACGGTGTCCAGTCAACCTTTGAGCTCTACGACGAAGAGATAGCTCAGATAGATGAAATAATTGCTCACCTCTTAAGGGCGGCGCACGCAAAAGCGATATTTCTGGTGGATAAAAACGGGCAGATGATTGCATCTGTGGGTGAGGTTTCGGGTCTCGACATTACCAGCCTTGCATCCCTTACGGCAGGCAATATCGCTACAACAGGGGGGCTCGCGAAGCTGATAGGGGAAAAAGAGTTTTCCATTCAGTTTCACGAGGGGGAAAACGACAGTATACATCTTTCTATTGTTGCCAGCCGCGTTATTCTGGTGGTTATATTCGACAATAGCAGTTCTTTAGGGCTGGTTCGGTTACGAGTAAAACGCGCTAGCAGCGCACTATCTCAGGTCTTTGAAGACATCGCCAAGCGACAGGAGGATAAGGTCGAAAATGGCCGGGATTCCAATCCTTTCGCTGAAATTACCGATGACGACATAGATAATTTGTTTAACTAAGGGAATGCCATGTCGTTTATAAATCATGCATCGCGCGAAATTAACTGCAAGATTGTGTACTACGGCCCCGGCTTATGTGGCAAAACCACCAATCTTCAATATGTGTATCAGAAAACCGCGCCTGAATCGAAAGGGAAGATGATATCCCTCGCAACCGAATCCGAGCGTACTCTGTTTTTTGACTTTCTCCCACTCGCACTGGGTGAGGTGCGTGGCTTTAAAACCCGTTTTCACCTCTACACCGTTCCGGGGCAGGTATTCTACGATGCCTCGCGCAAATTGATCCTTAAGGGGGTAGACGGGGTGGTGTTTGTTGCCGATTCGCAGGAAGAACGCATGGATGCCAATATCGAAAGCCTGGAGAACCTGCGTGATAATCTGGATGAACACGGCTACGATCTCGATAATATGCCCTTTGTGATGCAGTACAACAAACAGGATCTCCCCAACATATCCCCTATGGAAGAGCTGCAGAAGTATCTTAATCCAAATAATGTTCCCGAATTTCGTGCCTGCGCCATGACTGGAGCCGGAGTGTTCGATACCTTGAAAGCGATAGCCAAACTGGTTCTGCTCGACCTGAAAAAGGGCGGACACCGGTAATGAAAAATTCTGCCACCTGCCTTAAAAAAGGCGGCAAATATTTCTTGACATAGAGCACACGCTTCCGTATATTCCACACCTGTCGCAACGACACGATCCCTGGTAGCTCAGTTGGTAGAGCAGGTGACTGTTAATCACCCTGTCGCTGGTTCGAGTCCGGCCCGGGGAGCCAAAAAATTCAAGCACTTACGGCATTTAGCTGTGAGTGCTTTTTTTTGTGTCTGGGCTGGGCGTCACAGGTTTTCGTTTTCTTTTCCATGTGTTTTCTTGCTACGTAAAACATTGTCCTTTCACTTAATCTGGTTGCTGCACAGTAGGTCGCAAGGCAAGTTAAGGGAAAAAGCTTCACTTGCCTCGTAAAAAACTCCATCTCTTGTCTTTCTTTAGCTTTCTGAACCATCCCATCCGCGTCTGCTCTGTTGGCCCGATGTTGCCACGTTCCGCGATTAGAGTTCTGCTCATCGAGCACAGCATTGATGCTTTCACAGAAAGCACAAAATTGAATGGCTAAGCAAAAACCGCCAAATGTAAGGCGCGTGATTGTCGAGCAATGAGGGGTACTTACGTACGTCGAAGTAGCGAGACAATTACAGCAACGCCGCAGATGGTGACTTTTTGCGACGCCATCAGTCTTAGTCAGGTCCTTCTCACGCTGTCAGATATTCTAAAGAATGAATTATGCGCCACAGTTTGTTTGATCTCTACACAGTCAGTCGTCAGGCGACAATACTTATCAAAGTACCGTGCCCATGATTTCTGAAGATATATCGTCATTTGTTCCGATTCCGAGCAACGCAAAGCCATAGCGGTTTTTTGAGAATTATTGCATGTATGCCTTCATTCAGTGTAGGTTAAATGAAAATTCGCTCAAGGGCAGTTTCGAAATTTGCAAGGATGAGCATTATCCCCTAAAGCTCCATTACCTGACCTCACTCAACACCGCTGCTACACAAAACTTGGTAGATTCAGGTTATATGCTCTGCATACAATTCCACACCACATTTATGGATAAAAGATGAACACCACCGAACAGAAGTTTTTGAAAGAGCTGGACGACAACCTCTGGAGAGCGGCGGATAAATTGCGCTCCAACCTTGATGCCGCCAACTACAAGCATGTAGTGCTGGGGCTGATCTTTTTGAAATACGTTTCCGATGCCTTCGAAGAGCGCCAGGAAGAGCTGCTGGAATTATTCAAAACCGCCAGCGAAGATAATATCTACTATCTCCCGCCCGAAGATTTCGACAGCGACGAAGAATACCAGCAGGCCCTGGAAGAAGAGCTGGAAGTGCTCGACTACTACCGCGAAGCCAATGTGTTCTGGGTTCCCAAAGCCGCACGCTGGACTACCCTGAAAGAAAAGGCCGTACTCCCTGTAGGGACAGTACTGTGGCAGGACGACAGTGGCAACGATGTAAAGCTGCGCTCGGTCTCCTGGTTGATTGACAATGCCCTCGAAGAGATCGAAAAGAACAACCCCAAACTCAAGGGGATTCTGAATCGCATCAGCCAGTACCAGCTGGAGAACGACAAACTCCTGGGCCTCATCAATACCTTCTCCGATACATCCTTCACCAAGCCGGTACTCGGGGGCGAGAGACTTAAGCTCCAGAGCAAGGATATCCTCGGTCACGTATATGAATACTTCCTGGGTCAGTTTGCCCTTGCCGAAGGCAAGCAGGGCGGACAGTATTACACCCCCAAGAG
>JAWOFA010000036.1:0-5269 GCA_046482505.1 Desulfuromonadaceae bacterium
TTTATATCATGCTCGGTCTGAAAGTTAAGCAGCGCCGCAAGCCCGCACACCGTCAGAGGGGCGCAGTCGAAGCGCGCCAGCTTTCCGGTATAGCTGAAGGTAACCTTGTTCGGATTTGCCGGTGCAAGCTGAGAGACAAAGTTCCCCAGAGTAGTCACCAGGGTCATAAACGGCTTCATCTGCTCCATCAGATCCGGATCAAAGCGCGGAATATTCACTGCATTCTCCAGCGGCTTGCCATCCAGGTAGTTGATGATCTCGCGGCTCACATCGATGGCGACATTCTTCTGCGCCTCAAAGGTATTCGCCCCCAGGTGCGGGGTTACCACCATGTTCGGATGCCCGATCAGGTTTTTCAGTACCTCGGTCTGGGGCGGTTCTGAACTCCACACATCAAATGCAGCTCCGGCGACCCTGCCACTCTCAAGGGCGGCGTACATCGCCTCTTCCTCTATGATCCCTCCGCGCGCACAGTTAACTACAATCACTCCGTCTTTCATGTTCTCGAAGTGTTTGGCGGTTATCATACCGCGGGTTTCGTCGTTAAGCGGAGTATGGACGCTGACAACATCGGCGTAACGCACAATCTCGTCCAGATCAACCAGCTTCACCCCCAGATCATTGCCGCGTTTTTCCGAAATATACGGATCACATGCGATCACATCCATCTCGAACGCCTTGGCGCGCAGGGCTACACGTCCACCCACTTTACCCAGGCCGATAATTCCCATGGTGCGGTGCTTGAGCTCATGCCCGGTAAAGGGGGCACGCTTCCACGCTCCGCTCTTGAGGCTGTCGTTCGCCACCGGGACATTGCGGCACAGAGACAACAGCAGCGCCATGGTGTGCTCAGCCGCAGAGTTGGTATTTCCCTGGGGGGCGTTTACTACGATAATCCCCCTGCTGCTCGCGGCATCAACGTCGACGTTGTCGATTCCGACACCGGCACGCGCTACAATTTTGAGGTTTTTAGCATGTTCCAGCACTGCGGCATCCATGGTGGTGCCACTGCGCGTTATGATTGCATCATAGTCTCCGATCGCCGCGTGCAACTCCTCTACACCCAAACCCAGACGCACATCCACATCAATACGCGCATCCGCACGCAGGGTATCGAGCCCGGCTTCGGAAACTTCATCAGTAACAATGACCTTCATGCTCACTCCTTTCCGGCTCGGTGAGTCGGCATTTAATTACACGGGAACTAAAAAATAAATCGGGCGTCAATAATGCATGCCCGCAAGCGTAGTATATTAGTTTTCTTGGCCACAGCTGTCAATTACACGCGCACACAGAAGAGGCAAAGTGATGGCATTTCATCTTATCTTTGAAATGTTTACGCCATCTGGGGTTACTTTATCACCTCAAGGTGGCTTTTTTTCCCTTTCCCCTTGGATTGCTGCTCCTGTTTTTCCTCCTCTGTTGCAGCGGCCTTCTCCTCGGCATCCGATTCTTCGTCCCCTTCACCCAGGGTAGGGAGGGTTCCGCTCTTGATCATGGATTCGATGGAATCAGCAATGGTGAGACATTGGTGCATACACACATTACGCACCGGACACTGGCTGCAATCGGCTTCACCGGCAGCAGCGCGCAGGGCATGTACCACCAGACCAACACTTTCCAACTGCGACAACGGAATAAAAAACATCATTTCTCCTGTACAAAAGCCACACCAGTTTCGAATGGCCGGTTAAATATCTGCACTACCGCCCAGGGTACGATCCGACACCCGGGCAAACTCTCTGAGCTTCATCATCATATCGGCAAACTCCGCCGGGCGCAACGACTGGGGGCCGTCACTTGCAGCGGTTTCCGGGGTGGGATGCACCTCTACAATCAGGCCGTCACACCCGGCAGCTACTGAAGCATAACACATGGAAGGTACCAGGCTTGCATGCCCGGTAGCATGGGATGGGTCCACAATTACGGGGAGATGGGTCTGTTCTTTGAGCACCGGTACCGCCGAGATATCCAGGGTATTGCGCGTCGCGGTTTCAAAGGTGCGGATACCGCGCTCACACAGAATCACGCGCCTGTTTCCTTCAGCGAGGATATACTCTGCACTCATCAGGTATTCCTGGATGGTGGTGGCCATGCCGCGCTTCAGCAGTATAGGCTTATCCAACTGCCCCAGCATCTTGAGCAGGGCAAAGTTCTGTACATTGCGTGCGCCCACCTGCAACACGTCCGCATAACGCGCCACCAGCTCCACATCGCGGGGATTAACCACTTCAGTTACGATGGGAAGTCCGGTCTCCTGGCGCGCAATATCGAGCAGCTTCAGGCCGTCTTCCTCCATCCCCTGAAATGAATAGGGGCTGGTGCGGGGCTTGAATGCGCCGCCACGCAATACCTGTGCTCCAGCGCGTTTAACCGCCTGCGCGGTAAACACGATCTGCTCCTCGCTCTCCACCGAACACGGCCCCGCCATCACTATCACCTCAGAGCCGCCAACCACAACCCCCGGCGCAATCTCCACCTGACTCGGCTTTGGACTCACTTCGCGACTTGCAAGTTTATACGGCTTGAGGATCGGCACTACCTTATCCACTCCGGCCATGGGTTCAATGCTCTGCAGCACCATTTTACCGCGTTCATCCCCCACGGCGCCGATCACCTTGCGGCTCTGGCCGTGAATAACATGCGCCTCGTAACCCAGCTCCCGAATCCGTTTTACCGCCGCGTCTGACTGTTCTTCGGTTGCATTCTGCTTCATTACAATAATCATGATCCGTACTCCTAGCGTGAGATTAAGACCAGAACAGCAGCAACACCTGCATGATCCCGCGGCGATCTGTTTACCCATAAAACAAATCGACCACGGGAAAGCCCTGCCTGCCCGTGGTCGATTGATGCTATATTCGCTGTAAAAAGTAATGGTGTTGCGCTACTTCAGCAAATTTCACCCCGGGCAGACGGCTTAAAAAAGCCACACCAAAAGGAAAAACAAAAAAAGCTGAAAAACGCAAAAAAACGCATGTACTTAAAATATCCTGCATGAGAGAAAATTCTGTATTAATGCCCTGAAGACTAGTCCAGACGAGCGCCCATGGCAAGAAAAATTTTTCTGTGCAAAAAAATGATTTCTACCTTGACACAAACAGGGCGTCACGCTATAACTGCCTCCGCATTGCCCAGATAGCTCAGTCGGTAGAGCAGAGGACTGAAAATCCTCGTGTCGGCAGTTCGATTCTGTCTCTGGGCACCATAAATATCAAGGGGTTAGCTGGTTTTCGGCTAACCCCTTTTTGGTTTGTTGTTTTACTACATTTTCTTACAACTGACAACTGAGTTGCAATCTGCACCATATCACCTTATTTTGGACTGGATAAGACACACTTCCGCCTTTCTGAGCCCAAGAGGAAATTCTGATGCCTACTTGCTGGATCATTGCCGGGCCAAACGGTGCAGGCAAAACAACCTTTGCTATCGAATACCTGCCAAAGGTTGTCAGATGTTTGCACTTCATCAATGCAGACCTGATTGCAGCAGGGCTATCTCCTTTCGCACCTGAGCAGGAATTGATAGCAGCCAGCAGGATCTTCCTGAACGAAATTGAGGAACGCATTAACGAACAGCAGGACTTTGCGTTTGAGACAACCCTTTCCGGTCGCAGCTATTTACGCTTAATCGACAGGCTGAAAAAGAAGGGCTGGTCAATTGAACTCATTTATCTGGCTCTACCCAACGTCGAAATGTCAAAGTTACGCGTAGCTGAAAGGGTCGAACACGGTGGGCATAATATACCCACAGATGATATCGAAAGACGTTTCCCTCGGAGCCTGTCAAATTTACTCACAGATTTCAGCTACAAAGTAGATCGCTGTCTGTGTTTCATGAATGATGGGGAATCGCCCGTATTGGTTTTTGAACAAAGCGGCACCGCGCGTGATATAATTCATCAGGATTATTACAGACTGCTACAAGGGGTGACATCATGACCGAATCTTACAAAAAATCTCCGTCCAAAGAAGGACAGATCATTCTCGACACCCTTCAGGATGCGGTAAGCAAGGCCCTGGATAAAAAACGCCGCTTGGGCCAGTATGCCGTAGTATGGAAGGATGGAACCCCTACCATGATCGATGAGAAGTCCACACAAGAAACATCATCAGACTTGCCATAAAATCTTTGTATAATTTTCTCACCTCTCATCCCCTCCTGCAAACAAATACCGATCCCTCTTTCTTCTGGCAAAATTATTAGAATTACCCTACAATTCTGCACCAAGGAAAATTATGTTCTCCCAAACCTTTAAAAATATCGATGACTTCCTCTGGAAAGAGGCGGGCTGTTCTTCGGAACTCGACTACACCGAGCAATCATCCTGGATGCTGTTTCTCAAGTATCTGGATGATCTGGAGCGGGAGCGGGCCATGCGTGCTGAGCTTGAGGGCAAGGGTTATGACTTCATCATCGACGGCAAGTATAAATGGTCGCAGTGGGCGGCGCCGAAGAATGCGCAGGGTGAATTTGATCACGATACCGCACTCACCGGGGATGACCTTATCGACTTTGTGGATCTGGAGCTATTCCCCTACCTGCAGAGTTTTAAGCAACGTGCGTCCAGCCCCGACACCATCGAATACAAGATCGGCGAGATCTTCGGCGAGATCAAGAATAAGTTCCGCAGCGGTTATTCCTTACGCGATGCGCTGGAGCTGATGGACTCGCTCAAATTCCGCTCGCAGGACCAGAAGCACGAACTCTCGGCCCTGTACGAAGAGAAGATCAAGAACATGGGCAACGCCGGACGCAACGGTGGCGAGTATTACACCCCCAGGCCGCTGATCCGTGCCATGATCCAGGTGGTCAAGCCGCAGCTCGGCGAGCGCGTCTACGATGGCGCCGTCGGTTCGGCAGGATTCTTGTGCGAAGCGCATGACTACCTGCGCAAACAGAACCTCACCACCGGTCAACTGGAGACCCTGCAGACCAGGACCTTTTACGGCAAGGAGAAGAAGAGCCTCGCCTATGTCATTGCCATTATGAACATGATTCTGCACGGCATCGACGCGCCCAACATCATCCACACCAACACCCTAGCCGAGAACATCAGCGACATTCAGGAGAAGGACCGCTTCGATGTGATCCTCGCCAATCCTCCCTTCGGCGGTAAAGAGCGCAAGGAGGTGCAGCAGAACTTCCCGATCAAGACCGGCGAGACCGCCTTTCTGTTTCTGCAGCATTTCATCAAGTCGCTCAAGGCCGGTGGCCGGGCGGCGGTGGTGATCAAGAACACCTTCCTCTCCAACTCGGACAACGCCTC
>JAWOFA010000101.1:0-11660 GCA_046482505.1 Desulfuromonadaceae bacterium
TAATAGCGCGGAGCGGAATGCATCCGGGTGAAGGTAATCATCTTCAGTATCGAAAGGAACCTTGAAAGATGGCTTTAGAGGTGGATGAGAGATGAATATGAAGCGGTTGTCGCTCCGATCCGGTTCCAGCAAATCTTCCAGCCAGCGCATCTGCCATTTCCATGGCGTCTTGCCCGTACTGTCGAGAAAAACAAAGCGATTGTCGGCAATTTTTATACTGAAAAAGTGGGGACCGAAATAATCGTAAAAGCGGAAACTTCCAAAGTCTTCGTATTCATTCGGACCGAAGGTCAGGAGGTAGGGAACATCCAGACGTTGAAGGGTTCCATGTATCGCGCGATACTTGTCTTCGCCACCCCCACTTACGGCATTGCCGGCGGAGACTACAAAATCAAGGTCCTTTTCATTCAGCATAGGGATGATGCGCTGTTCGAATATCCCCACTGAATTTTTTATATTACCTAAAACGGCAAAGGAAAAGTCTTCAGAGTGTGAAACTTCTGCATCGATACGTTCTATCTGCTCACTGTGGATAACGTTGAACTCAGGGGCCGATATGTTCAGATATATCTTGTAGCCCAGCACCGCAGTCAGGACAACAAGGTTCAGGTAAAATATAAGCTTCAGGGGCCCGCGCCTTATCATATGTGCCTCCTCGAACCTTTGATTATTTGTATAAGGATAATGACCAGACCTATCAGCATTCCCAGGTATATGGTGACAAAACGCCAAGCGAGGATCACCAGAAGCAGGTGGTTGGCACTCAGTAAGGTGCGGAAAAAAGTGCCAAACACCCCTTCAGCAATTCCTGAAGCTCCGGGGGTGGGGGAAAAATACATAATAAACGTTGTTACTACCAGCAGTCCGGTGGATATTACATAGTTTACATCATAGCCGAGGCCGTGCATCAGTAGAGCCGGAAAGCTGAATAAACTGAGCAAAAATACAGCGGTGCATGATATTGATGCCAGGATTAAATGGGCAGGGGCACCCAGGAAGGTGGAAAAACTGTGCGCAAAACGCAGGACCTCGCGTTTCGCTTTGTACTGCCAGCGCTGATGTCGCGCATCTCCGATGATTCCTGCACTATGCAGGGCGGAAAATAGCCCGCTGAGTATTCCTGTCATCCAGGTAGTGCGCCACAATATCAGGGCAAAAAAGAGCAGATAGAGAAGGGTCAGGAGTACGAGGGCAGGCCCGGTTTTAGCTATTATGTTAATACTCTGAAGCGGCTCCAGGTTAAAGACGAAGATCGGAGTCAACGAGAAAATAATTACTATGGCCAGCACCGTGCGGATGGTTGTTGCGGCAGAAGCAATTCCTACAGGGATTCCATGGCTGTGGAGATACCATACCTGGGCGAAGCCGCCGCCCGTTGCCATAGGGGTTATGTTGGAAAAGAACATGTTTATAAACGTAAGTTTTATCATGGGGCGTAAGGCAATTTTGTGCCCCAGGGCGCGGATGCAGTAGTACAGGCGCAGTCCGTCAGCACTGAAATAGAGCAGGAGCAACAGACTCAAAGAAAGCAACAGATATGGCTGCAGGAGTCTGGAGTCAAAACTCACACTGTGCTGGGCAAACCGGGAATATACCGCATACAAGCCTGCGCCTGTGAGGGCGATAAAAAGCGCGCCGGACAGGAGCAACTTGCCAGCTAACGACCTGGTCGTTTGAGGTTTGCTCTCAGAATTTTTCATAGCCGCCAGACAATACTACAGAAATATGGGATTGTTCAATTTATGTTTTGCTTAATCCGCAGGATAAAAATTGTGCAACCGATTTTTTGATCGTACCTCAAAATATGTATTGCGTTACGGGGTTTTAAAGTACGTTGCGTCTCTTTGCAAAGCCAGCAACCATGAAAAACTTTCAGGCTGATTTTATGTCTGTATCCCCCACCCCTGGTATGCAGTTGAGCATCGTGCTTTGAAATATCAAAAAAATATGTTAATTATTCAGCTGAAGAGTTGATAATATCCATTTCAAGGGACGCCGATTGTTTGTAGATGTCGCCATCTATGGCGACAAATGCTCTTTAAATGAGTATAGCCAAGCCACCGATAATCATGCTGAATAATTACGTTTCTTGTTCATTTAAAGAGGATATGTACCTTCAGGAGCAGTAGACAGTTGCTGGCTCGTGTGGTATCGCTTGGATTGACCATTCTTTTCCCACGGAGGCCCAGTGCCAATCTGCCGGTATTGTTTCTCTGTAGCGAATTGTTTGCTTAACTTTAATATTCTTTTAAATTTAAAATCATTATACGGTTGTCTCTGAATGTTGTGTTGTTAACGGGAGAAGTGATGTCGGTTCGTGGAAGAATAATTGGATTGGTTTTGTTCCTCGAGGTTGTTTTGATGGCAGCTGCGACTTTTCTCTTTGTCAACGAACATAATGCTAATGAAAAACAGGCCCACCACTATATAAGTAAGAGCCTTAAAAACCAACTTCAGCGCAATGCGGCAGATACGGAGAAACGCTATGCCAATCGCATTGCCGGCTTTGTAAAATCAAATCAACAGGTTGTCTCTGCGTTTATCCAGCACGATAGAGAAGAACTTGCCCAAAGGATTGAGAAAAAAGTTGAAACCCTCAACAAGGAGGATGACTTTTTTTTCAGTTTAACCTTTGTGTATAAAGATGGGACTGTTTTTTACCATTCTAAAACCCCGGAGCGTGAAGGACGCAATGTTTCACATATCCCTTTTGCGCGCGATAGCTTTGTTTCACAAAAACCGCTTGGGGGGCTTGTTCTCTCCCTTGCTGGCTTAGCGTATCGTTACAGCTACCCAGTATTTGATGGCAATGAATATGTGGGTATGGCAGTAATCGTGATTGAGCCAACCCGCGCAATTACTCGCTTAAAGCAGGATTTTAATGCTGAGAGTGGGATTCTGATACAGAGGGACTACATCGATAGATTTGAGAATAAAGATGTAACCTTTGTGGGCAATAAAGCCCTCGTTTCTTCGACCGGAGAAGCGTTTACCAGCCCTGACTTTCTTGCCGCGCTGGGACAGAACCCGCAAATTGAGGCTGTTGAATTTCGCGGGAGTACATTCCAGAGGTTGTCAAGCCTCCCGCTTAAAAACTATGAAGGCAACATAGTCGGTGAAATAGTCACAGTGTTGGATGTCACTGAGATGCATAAAGCCTTCCATAGATCTCTTTTAAACGCTGGCGCTCTATTCATCACCATATTCCTGCTGACCCTGGGAGTGCTTTATGGCGGAATCGGATATTTTCTTCAACGGCTGCACCGGCTTCACCAGGATCTGGAAGTCAAGGTACATAAAAGAACCCGGGCGCTTGAGGAAGTCAACGCACAACTCACAAGTGAAATTCAGGAGCGTAAAAGGATTCAGGCCACACTAGAAGATATCAGCGAAAAAGATGTCCTTACCCGAGTGTATAACCGCAGGAAGTTTGATGCGTATTTCACAACCGAGTGGAATGCCGCAAAGCGTGAGAAACGCGTTATTTCTCTGTTGATGATTGATATTGACTCTTTCAAGGCCTACAACGACTGTTACGGGCATTTAGCGGGTGATGAGGCTTTGGTTGATGTTGCGACGGTGATAAAAGAAACCGTTTCGCGCCCCAGAGACCTTGTCGCACGTTATGGTGGAGAGGAGTTCATCTGTGTACTGCCTGAAACGACAATGGATGCTGCAGTACTCATAGCGGAAAAAATGCGTGAGCGCGTTGAGACCCTCTGTATCCCGCACGAGGAATCCGAAAACGCAGAAGCTGTAACGGTAAGTGTCGGAGTTGCCAGCTTAATTCCTGAGCCCTCCCAAACCCGTGACGATATGATAAAGATGGCAGACAGCGCGCTTTACAGAGCTAAAAAGAGTGGTCGAAATTCTACCAAAGCAGCCTAGGCTTATCGTCAGTATTTATTTTTTGTAACTATTCAGTATCAATTTCTAGTTCTTCAGCTTTAATAGTTACGATTTTCCTACCTTTTCTGCGGAATTTCTTTCCCCTCCCTGCATTACGATATTGTTTCGCTGCAAACCGTCTTATGTTCCTCCGGCATGTCTGATAGATGTTTCCCAGTGACTTGAATCACGTATAGTCTTAAAAGTGCCCCTTGAATCTGTACACACAAGATGATATTCGTATATCCGAATATAAATTGGAGGTGAATGGTGAATGTAGATTCGTCAACAGCTAATGTCTGGGCTGATATTCTTAAAGCCCTGGCTCATCCCACGCGTGTGCAAATAGTTGCGGAACTCCTGCGGGGTACGAAATGCGTTACTGATATGCAGGATATTCTTCCCGCCAGGCAGGCGAATGTTTCTCAGCACCTGGCGGTGTTACGTTATGCACGACTGGTTGATTTTACTCAAAAGGGTTCGCAGCGGTGTTATTTTCTCCTGCGTCCTGAATTGATAGACGGAGTATTGCAACACCTGAGTGCCGAATTGAAACAGCCTGAAGCAGTCGAATAGGGATGAAATGCAGGATAAGATTTGTGTGTTGTGCACGCAGCCCTAAAGCTTAAGAGGAACTGTTCAGCAGAACGAGTTGGGCTTAAGGATGTGTCACGAAGAAAAAGCAAGCTATAATAACTAGTTATAGTCAGATAACGCATATATAGATAAGATACATTCTTAAAAAAGGAGTATGAAATAATGAGTACTACAGCTAAGAAATCTCAACATTACAGAGTAATTGTGCTTGGCTCAGGCCCTGCGGGTTACACTGCCGCACTCTACGCCGCACGTGCCAATTTAAACCCGGTTATCATCAGCGGAATGCAGCCGGGTGGTCAATTGACTACCACGACCGATGTAGATAACTGGCCTGGGGATCATACCGGAGTTGAGGGCCCCGACTTGATGGAGCGGATGCGTCAGCACGTGGAGCGTTTTGACACCAGGATTATTTCCGATCATATAGAAAAGACCGATTTGAGCAAGCGCCCCTTTGTGCTCGAAGGTGGCAATGTTACATACACATGTGATGCTCTCATCATTGCTACCGGCGCTTCAGCGCGTTATCTCGGCCTCCCCTCTGAAGAAGCATTCAAGGGTAAAGGGGTTTCCGCCTGCGCTACATGCGATGGATTTTTCTACCGCAATAAGCCGGTGGCGGTTATCGGCGGCGGCAATACTGCGGTGGAGGAGGCACTCTACCTGACAAATATTGCAAGTAAGGTCACAGTGGTCCATCGGCGCGATCAGCTTCGTTCCGAAAAGATTCTTGCCGACAAGCTCATACAAAAGTCAGAGGATGGCAACGTCGATATCGCCTGGTTCCATGTTCTCGAAGAGGTGCTGGGTGACAATATGGGGGTAACCGGTATCCGCATCCGCGATGTGCGCGATGACTCAACCCAGGATCTGGAGGTCGACGGTGTGTTTATTGCCATCGGTCATACTCCCAATAGTGGGATCTTTGCCGGACAGCTTGAGATGGTGGATGGATACATAAAAACCAACCTCTCTACTGACGGATTTGCCACCCAGACCAGCGTGCCCGGAGTTTTTGCCGCCGGAGACGTGCAGGATTACATCTATCGCCAGGCGATCACTTCGGCAGGTACCGGATGTATGGCGGCCATGGACGCCGAGCGCTTTCTGGATGGCCTGGGGCAGACTGACTAGGGGAAGCATAAGGTTAAAGCACTGGCGTGGGCGATCCGGCCCGCGTCAGTGCAGTAGTTGCTTCTCTAATCATTTGTACAGACTTGTAATTTGGCAACATCCCCTTTTTGCGCTCTAGCCAGTTGTTAGCGCCCCGAGAGCTGGGTGCTCTATCGGATGGGGATAACAGAGGATTTTGTCCAGCCCTGTAAGTATCTTATGTAGAAAGTATTATCCCCTCACTAACCAAACTACGCGTTTAGCAGCAAGTATAGGGTGCATAAAAAAAGCCCCCTACCCAGAAATTCTATAAGACCCCGAATACTTGAGAATATTTTAGTTGTTGTACCTGGACAGATACGGGCTTTAAGATAAAAAAAGCCCCACGATTGGACAACTGCGCCAAAAAGAGGTATCCTGTCGAGATTATTCGGTCACCGATTATTTGTCTTGCATTGAAGAATATGGGGCTGAGAAAGGTGAAGGTGGCGCCGCAATGTGCCTGAGAGCTCTATTCGGTGAAACGCCCCGGAGCCTGTACTCAGGGACTAATTCGATAGCGCCCGTTACCATTCGTGAAAGGAGTGAAGCATGGGTACTGATATGCGCAGCAATATAATTATCCGCAAACCTGAAATTGGCGATGCCTTCGGGATCTGGTCGTTGGTGGAAAATTCTCCGCCTCTCGATCTGAATTCAAAGTATTCCTACATGTTGTTTTGTACACACTTCCGCGACATGTCGGTTGTGGCTATAGATCCGGAGCAGGACAATAAAGTAGTGGGATTTGTTTCCGGATATCGTCCCCCTACACAGCCTGATGCCCTGTTTGTGTGGCAGGTTGCTGTAGATGGTTCCATGCGCGGGATGGGATTGGCTCCCAAAATAATTATGGATATCATGGAACGAGAGGAAAACCAGGATCTGGCGTATATTCAGGCAACAGTGGGTCCTTCCAATAAGCCCTCTGAGGGCCTGTTCCGCAAGATGGCTAAAATCTACAATGCCGAATGTAGTACATCCGTATTTTTCACATCAGAGGACTTCGGCGAAGGTGGTCATGAAGAAGAGGTACTGTTCCATATTGGACCAATAAAGAGGGGGTGAGGCGGCATAAGTGCATGATTGCAGCTAATATTGAACTGGCAACAGTATATTTATAACCATAAGGTATTTACATACAGAAAGGGATACACCCGTGAGAATATTTGAACAGTTGGAGTCAGAAGTTAGAGGATATATTCGTTCATTTCCTACCATTTTCGAATCATCCAAAGGGGCTTTGCTCTTCGATGAAGGCGGCAATGAATATATCGATTTCTTTGCCGGTGCCGGTACCCTTAACTACGGGCATAATAATGAAAAAATTTCTCAGGCCCTTATCGAATATCTGCAGAAAGACGGCATAGTTCACGGCCTGGATCTGGCTACGAGTGCGAAAAAGAATTTCCTGCAGAAGTTTTACGACACCATCCTTGCCCCCCGCAATATGGAGCACAAGATCCAGTTTACCGGCCCTACCGGTACCAATGCTGTGGAAACCGCGATTAAAATAGCGCGCATGGTTAAGGGGCGCTCCAACATTGTTTCCTTCACCAATGGATATCATGGCCTCACTATGGGTGCACTGGCTCTGACCGGGAATGCTTTTTACCGTGATGAAGCCTATATCAGCCGCAGCAACGTATCCTTTATGCCTTTTGACGGTTACTTTGGCGATGAGGTGGACACCATTGCGTACTTCCGCAAGTTCCTCGAGGATCCGAGCAGCGGCCTCGACCTGCCTGCGGCAGTGATTCTGGAGACGGTACAGGCAGAAGGTGGGGTGAATGTTGCTTCAAGCCAGTGGTTGCAAGATCTGGAGCAGGTCTGCCGCGAGTTTGACATCCTCCTGATTATCGATGAAATCCAGGTGGGTAATGGCCGCACCGGTAGCTTCTTCAGCTTTGAAGAGTCCGGCATCAACCCCGACATTATAACCATGTCCAAGGCCATAGGTGGTGGACTCCCCCTGGCGATTGTGCTGCTGAAGCCGGAGCTCGATCAGTGGAAGCCGGGTGAACATACCGGTACCTTCCGTGGCAATAACCTGGCGTTTGTCGCTTCCGCAGCGGCTCTTGAATACTGGGACAACGATGACTTGAGTGAAGCGGTTAAGAGTAAGTCAGAGTTTATGCTGGGCAAACTCAAAGAGATCGTAGAAAAGTACCCCGAAGCCAATGCATCGGTACGCGGACGCGGCCTGATTTATGGGCTTGAACTCCCGGATAAGAATTTTGCCACCGAGGTTTCAGCCAAGTGTTTTGAAAAAGGTCTCGTAATAGAATTGGCCGGTGCTATGGACCAGATTGTGAAATTTCTCCCGCCCCTTACCATCAAGGAGGAAGTGCTCAAAAAAGGTCTGGAAATCATTGACGAGAGCATGGGTGAAATTCTGGAAGAGAAAAACAATAGACTTACGGGTGAATTCTAATGTTAGTCAGACATGTAAAAGATCTTAAAGGAACAGAGGACGAAGTCTACGGTGACAAGGGGACCTGGGTAAGCCGGCGCTTTCTGCTGAAAAAAGATGGCATGGGGTTTTCGTTCCACGAAACCGTTATTTTCGCCGGCACCGAAACCTACCTGTGGTACAAGAATCACCTTGAAGCAGTATACTGCGTAGGAGGTAAAGGCGAGATAGAGGATCTGGGTACCGGGGAGGTGCATCCCATCAGTGATGGCACCATGTATGCCCTCAATAACCACGACAAACACTATCTCAGAGCTACAGAAGACCTGCGTATGATCTGCGTTTTCAATCCCCCCCTGGTGGGGCGTGAAGACCACGAAGACGATGGTTCATATCCTCTTCTGGATGAGTAAGTAAACACAAAAAAAAGGCAGGGCATGTGCCCTGCCTTTTTTTTGTGTCATGTTGTATAGTGCCGCGTGTGTTTTCTTAATCTACCCATCCCCTGCAGCGGTCTCCAGAGCCTGATCAAAGTCAGCGCGAATATCAGCAAAATCTTCAATCCCCACCGAGACACGGATAAAGTCCGGAGTAACCCCGGCAAGATGTTTTGCCTCATCGCTCATCTGTTGATGCGTTGTGCTGCCCGGATGGATAACCAGAGTTCTTGCATCACCTACATTGGCGAGGTGTTTAGCCAGCTTAACGTTGTCAATAAATTTCAGCGCAGCCTCTTTGCCCCCCTTCACTCCGAAACCCAGGACAGATCCGAAGCCACCGTTAAAATATTTCTGTGCAGTGCTATGATACGGATGTTCAGGAAGACCGCTGTAGTTCACCCATGCCACCAGAGGATGGCCGGCAAGGTGCTGAGCGAGTTTAAGGGTGTTATCGTTGTGTTTAGCCATACGCAGGGGCAGGGTTTCAATCCCCTGCAGAAGCTGGAATGAATTGGCCGGGCTGGGTGCCGGGCCGATATTACGCATCCCCTGGACACGTGCCTTTACCGCAAAGGCGATATTCCCTTTGCCGGGGACATCCTTCAGCGTATCCCAGTAGATCAGGCCATGATAGCTGGGGTCCGGTTCAGTAAACTCGGGAAAGCGTCCGCTGGACCAGTCAAAGTGTCCTCCGTCTACGATGATCCCACCCAGGGAGGTCCCATGGCCGCCGAGCCATTTTGTGGCCGAATAAAGCACCACGTCGACGCCATGTTCGATGGGCCGAATAAGAGTTGGGGCAAAGGTGTTGTCTACAAAAAAGGGCAAGCCCGCATCGTGGGCCGCCTTGGTGACAGCATCAAAATCAGGCACTTCACCATTGGGGTTGCCGATGGTTTCTCCATATACAAGTTTGGTGTTGTCTTTCACCGCGTTGGCTATGTTTTCCGGGGTGAGTTCCTCCAGAAACGTTACTTCAATATTAAACCGGGGCAGGGTATGGCTGAACAATGTTTCGGTGCCGCCGTATAGTGATCCGGAAGCGATGATATGATCTCCGGCCTTGGCGATATTGGTTATCGCGAGGAAGATCGCCGACATCCCACTTGCGGTTGCTAGGGCTGCCGTGCCTCCATCAAGGGCAGCAACCCGTTCCTCCAGCACTGCAGTGGTGGGGTTGGTTATGCGCGAGTAGATGTTGCCGAACTCCTTCAGACCAAACAGATCCGCCGCATGTTGTGCTGATTTGAATTCATAGCTCGTGGTCTGGTAGATGGGGGTGGCACACGCCCCGGTAGTGGGGTCTGATTCCTGCCCCGCATGTAGTGAAATAGTGGAATAACCGTATGTGTCAGACATAATAAGCTCCTCAGGACGCTGGAAGTTTGATTTTGTGACGCACTCTTACACCCTTATGTTTGTAACATGGTCGTATGGGGAAGGAAAGAGGCTGTTGGACCCCGTGGCAATAAAAGAGTTAACTCTGCTTATGGATCGTGCCTGAGTAGCAGGAATGGACAAAAAGGGGAGGGAATCGTTGGCCCGGAAAGGCGAGAGTAGGAATCTGGGGTAGTGTATGTAAAATGCATTATTTATACGCATTAAGCACTTTATCAAAACGCCTACGTTCGACCAATTCTTGCTCATCGATATCATCAAAATCGGTGTTTATAAGCGTTTCAAGCTCGCTTAGCGTCTCATGTATAGGATGTTCATTGAGTTTATCTTTCCACCTACTCATCTGTTACCCCCTTATTGGATCTCATGACATTTAAGCTATACTGAAGCTCGATACTTCTTGAAATTCTCCGCCTGCTCAAAAATCTCCTTGTACACCTCATCCCGGTCCACCGGTGGATAGCCATGTTCGGCGAGCTTCAGGATTAACCCCACCTTTAGCTCTGCCTTGATATCCTCGCGCTGGTTCCAGTCAGTGTATTTTACCTTGTCGTCAACTACCTGCTTTACCGCTTTTGCCAGGGGGAGCAGCTTTTCTTCGGGATAGGTGAAGTCGTACTTAAGCGCAAGCCCTTTCAGGATGTCGTAGAAAGCTTTTTCCTCCAGGTCAATGTCCAGATCTTTAAAGGATTCGCGCTCCTCTTTCAGAGCGTGGATGAGGTCAATGATCTCGTCGGAGAAATCCTCCAGTACGTTACTCACCAGCACATCTTCTTCCTTGCGCTCATTGTACAGATCCACCAGTGTTTTTATTTTGTGTGCGAAGTCAATGCCCTTCGCTTTGTTGATCTTTTTGAAATCGTCGATAGCTTTGGCGAGCAGTTGCTGTAGTAGCTTCACCTTGGTGTTGGGGAGCTTGATCTTTTCGATCTTGGCCAGGTAGTCTTCGTCAAAAATATCCACCTCTGCGTCGGAATCTTCTCCCAGCTTGAATATCTCCTCCACGCCATCAGCTTGTAACGCTTCCCGAATCATCTCGCGCACCTTGGCGTTCATATGCGCGGCATCAGGAGCATCGCCTTTGGTGAGTTTGAAGATAATGGAGCGCACGGCGAGATAGAAGTGGACCCTGTCGCGTTCCTGCTGACTCAGCCCTTCCGATCCACAGCAGATGTCGTAGGCCGCCTTCAGACGCTTGACCAAGTGCATGAAGCGTTTTTCGATCTTGTCTGTAATCTGGGCATACTCTGCCGCATAGTTGAGGCAGTTGAGCTGTTCAACCGGGCTACCGTTGTAGTAGGGGGTGGAGTCAAATTTGTGGAACATCTTGTTCAGCAGATCGAGGTGATCTTTCACCACGATGATGGATTGCTGCACCTCTTCGATATTCTGCTGATCCGCCTTGTTGTAGTGCGCCAGCGCGAGGTTCATCTGTTTCTTAATGCCGATGTAGTCAACCACCAGCCCCTTTTCCTTACCCTCGTATTTGCGATTAACCCGTGAAATGGTCTGGATCAGGTTGTGCCGCTGGATCGGTTTGTCGATGTACATGGTGTCCAGGAAGGGGACATCAAATCCGGTGAGCCACATATCCACCACGATGGCGATCTTGAAATTTGATTTGGGATTCTTGAACTGTCGGTCCAACTCTTTGCGCTCTTCCTTGGTACCGAGCAACTCATACAGCTCTTTGGGATCGTCCTTGCCTCGGGTCATAATCATTTTTACCCGCTCCATGGGCTTGATTACCCGGCGTTCCTGTTCCGTGA
>JAWOFA010000076.1:0-4288 GCA_046482505.1 Desulfuromonadaceae bacterium
TTCCCGGAGGCGTTTCAGGCTGCGGCGGAATATCTCGATACCGATGACGCCCTTATGGTGTACGGTACTCTGGATGCGGGTGAGGACAGCAGTAAAATCTTAGCCAATGAAATCATCCCCCTGGATATGGTGAAGGAACGCCAGACCAGCAAGGTGAAAATCAGGCTAAGTACCCCGGGTTTAACGGAAGACCATCTGCGCCAGCTCAAACATACTATGATGCGCTACAGTGGGACGTGCAAGGTGGAGTTGATGGTGGTGATACCTAATCGGAGTGAAACCAGTATCGCTACCGCCCACGAACTCGGGGTAGCTGCCAGTGATGAATTTGTCCAGGCGGTAGAAAAATTGTTCGGATATAACGTTGTCACATTCGAATGAATTATATAGTATGCCTGAAATAATAGTACACATAGCAATCTAGCTGGGTTTTGGAAGGTCAATAGCGAACCCGAAAGTTGCAGATCCATAGAATGTTGTTTTTAATATAGGTAAAAAAGAGTGCTTTCTGTTGAAGCTGACGCTGAAGTTTATCCACTCCAGCGTGGGTCATGAGAGCACCAAACGGCGTCATAGGAGATTACAATGCTGGCATATCTGGACTTTGAGAAGCCCCTGGTTGATCTGGACAAAAAGATTTATGAACTGCGTGAATATTCCACTGAAAATGTGGATTTCAGTAGTGAACTCAGAAAGATGGAAGCAAAAGCTGAGAAGTTACGCGAAGATATTTTTTCCAAGCTGACTCGCTGGCAACGCACCCAACTGGCACGCCATCCACGCAGACCGTTTACCATGGATTATATTAACGGAATTTTTACAGACTGGTTTGAACTCCACGGCGATCGTGCCTTTGCCGATGACCCGGCATTGGTATGCGGCTTCGCCCGTTTTGAGGGTCAGCCCTGTGCTGTAATCGGACACCAGAAGGGACGTGATACCAAGGAAAAGGTAATACGCAATTTCGGTATGCCCAATCCGGAAGGGTATCGCAAAGCGCTGCGAATCATGAAGATGGCAGAGCAGTTTGGCTTACCCGTTTTCACTTTTGTGGATACTCCCGGAGCTTATCCGGGCATCGGGGCAGAAGAGCGTGGTCAGGCCGAGGCTATAGCACGCAATCTGCGGGAGATGGCATCGTTGAAGGTTCCTGTAATTGTCACTATTACCGGCGAAGGGGGTTCCGGCGGAGCCTTAGCTGTTGCGGTGGGAAATCGGGTGCTGATGATGGAGTATTCGGTGTATGCGGTTATATCTCCGGAAGGTTGTGCCGCCATCCTGTGGAGTGACGGCACTAAAGGCCCCCAAGCTGCCGAGGCGCTGAAACTCACCGCCACGGATATTGACGAACTGGGATGCGTTATTGATGGTGTAGTGTCAGAACCTCTTGGCGGAGCGCACAACGATGTTCCTCTGGCTTGTGAAAAACTCAAGGAACAGCTTAAGCACCATCTGGATGAGCTGAAGGAACTCTCTCCGGAAGAGCTGGTAGAGCAGCGCTACGAGAAATTCCGCGCCATGACCATTATTGCAGAAGGCAAGCCCGGGGAGTAGATCTTTGCGCAAAAAATTGCGGTGCTACTGCTGGAAAGCGCTTGAGCGCTTTCTGCTCTTGGTTCTTGTACTTGGTTTGAGTGCTTGCACAGTTTCGCGTAGCCCTGAACCGGCTCCATCGGTAGTTGTGCCTTCTACTCCGGGAGCGCCTGTGGGCGAGGCCCTCAAAGGCTGGCAGAAACCCTATATCATCGATGGGAAGCGCTATACCCCTCTTCTGGATCACGATGGTTTTGTGCAGGAGGGGATAGCCAGTTGGTACGGGGATAAATTCCACGGACGCAAAACCAGCAATGGTGAGGTGTACGATATGTACGCCATGACTGCGGCGCATAAAACCCTCCCCATGGGGGTCTTTGTCAAGGTGGAGAACCTGGCCAACGGTCGAAGTGAGGTGTTGCGCATTAATGATCGTGGACCCTTTGTCACCGGGCGTATTATCGATCTGTCCTATACTGCAGCGCGCAATCTTGATGTCGTGGGTCGCGGCACAGCGCCGGTCAGGGTGACGGCATTGGGGTACAAAAAGACCGATACCCATGGAGACACTTTTTTCAAGCTGCCACAGGATATGCTGGAGGGACCGTTCGGGGTCCAACTCGGCGCTTTTACCCTTGAAGAAAACGCTATTCGTCTACGCGATCGCCTCAGGAAACAGTATGTATTTGCCGAGATATATCCAGCCCTGGTAAACGGGCAGCACTATTTTCGCGTCCGCGCGGGTAAATACAATTCACTTGCGGCCGCTGAACAGGGACGCGCGCAGATGCTGGCGGACGGTTATGGCGCAGGATTTGTTGTGGCGCTGGATTAATCAGCCCAGCAGAAGTATGCCATGATGTCACGTTTGAGCGACTCCCCCTGACTTCCATCTATTTCATTTTCCGTCCTCAACCCTACAAACTCTTTTTACCCAGTATCTCCCGAATCCACTCTTTTTGCGCCGGTTTAAGGTGTTTGCTGAAAAGCAGTTGACGTGCCTGCTGTGGCGGTATGCCGGGGAGAAATTGCGCAAACAGCGCTTTAGATGTGTGGCGGTTGCGCAGGATTGCTTGCCGAATGTTGGGACGTTTATTCCAACGCGGGTGTCTTGCGATCTTGTTGATACTCTCAGCCCCGACATTCTGGCCGTGAAGGTATCTGTAGATTGCCGCTTCCTTCATGCGCGGGTTGTTCAGGCAGGGTTCAATCACCTGAGGATGCCCTTCGCGCATCAGCGCTTCAAGTATCGGATAGGTAGCACGGCGCGCCAGAGTGATTTTATTGCCCAGCGGGGCCGTGGGAAGGCGCCTGCATAACTGATGCTCTGCCGCGATCTTCACATCCGCTGCCTGTCCCGGCAGGATGGCAATATTGAGCAATTCGAGTAAATGGAGGCGTTCAAGGACTATTTTTATCTGCTGTGGGTTGATGTGTGGATGTGCCAGAAGATGATTGACCACTGATCGTGTATGACTCAACTTGTGTTTGCAGATATGGGTGAGAAGAGCGCCATCCAGATCCCGGCGCTGCAGCAGGCTTTGCAGGTGTTCCGGCTCCAGTGCGACATTCTTAAGCGCCGCCCGGACTACCTCGTTTTCTGCAGATCTCAAGAGATTGTGCAGCTCTGCAGGGTCGCAGGTAAGGGCGCGCTTTAATAGTGCAACATGTTCCTGGTTGAACCCTCCCGTTGAATTCACGCGCGCTACCTCTCATATCGGTTTCTGGTGCAAATTTACATAACTATTCAGTATGATTGTCAGTGAGTTGGCTGTGCCAATTTAAAGGGCATTGCCATCTCTTCAGCTGAGTAGTTACGAATTTACTTGGTATCAAAAAAACCGTATTTGCCCAGAAATTCCTGTTTAAATTCCGGGTATTCATCTTTTTCAATCGCGTTGCGTGCCTGCTCCACCATGTTGAGATAAAAATGTACATTGTGGATTGCCGCCAGAGTAGCGGAGAGAATCTCGTTGGCGTTGTAGAGGTGGTGCAGATAGGCACGGCTGAAATTGCGACAGCAATAGCATTCACACGCGGGATCGACGGGAAAGAAGTCGCGCCGATAGCGCCTGTTGGTGAGGCGCAGTTTTCCGTGTGAAGTAAACAGGGTTGCACTGCGCGCATAACGTGTGGGGATGACGCAGTCAAACATATCCATGCCGCGCTCGATACTCTCCAGAATGTCTTCTGGTAATCCGACTCCCATGAGATAGCGTGGTTTATGCTCAGGCAGATATGGTTCTGTATATTCCACCACGCTTTTAAGTAACTCCAAGCCTTCGCCAACACTTACCCCACCTACGGCATAGCCGGGGAAATCCATGTCAGCGAGTTGTTCAGCACACTCACGTCGCAGATCGGGATAAACACTCCCCTGTATTATGGCAAACAAAGCCTGGTCAGGGCGTGTGTGTGCTTCCTGACACTCTGTCGCCCAGCGCAGGGTCTTCTGAATCGATTTCTTTGCGTAGTCATGACTGGAGGGGTAGGGTATGCACTCATCGAAAGCCATGATAATATCCGCACCAAGCTGGTTCTGAATGTGCGTAGCCTCCTGGGGGCCGAGAAAGACATCCTTGCCGCTGATTTCGTGGCGAAAGTATACCCCGGTATCGGTGATCTTTTTATTCGGTAGCGAAAACACCTGAAATCCACCACTGTCGGTAAGGATAGGTTTGTCCCAGTGCATGAATTTATGCAGTCCGCCAGCTTTTTTTACCAGGCCTTCGCCGGGCTTGAGGTGAAGATGATA
>JAWOFA010000049.1:0-8397 GCA_046482505.1 Desulfuromonadaceae bacterium
GGGATCCGGGAGGTACGCGCCTTGCGCGAAGTGATGCTGGGGCAGATCCGGGGTGCGGCGCAGGTGCAGCGCAAACGAATCACTATTGTAGATCGCGCCGGGAAACAGATGGAAGCTGAAGTAGTACTGCTCGGGGCGTTTACCGCGCTGTATCAAAGCGATGCAGAAGTAGGCTTTGCCCTCTATTCTCCTCCCAGTCGCCAGTTGCTTGCCCTGTCGCAAGCGCCCGGGTACACCCTTAAAAGAGATATAGCAGCTTATGTCGGTGGCGACGCAGAAGCGGCTCCTATCGATATCGGACATGGAGCATCCCTGCGCCAGATGACCTATGAGCGCAGTTTGAGGGAACAGGTGCAGCACGGTGGGTTCATCGTATGGCCCATTCTGGGGATAGCGTTAGTTGCCCTCGTACTGGTGCTGGAGCGTATCTGGTTTCTGAGTCGCCAGCGCTATGATGCAGAGGAGATTTTGCATCAGCTGCAACCATATATTGCCACGCAGGAGTGGGATAGGTGCCAACAGATATGCGCACGCCACGCTGTCCCTCCGGCGCGCGTGTTCAATGCGGGGCTCCCCTTTGTGATCCGTCCGCGCGCGGAGCTGGAGAATGTTCTGCAGGAGGCGATTCTGGCAGAGATCCCCGCGCAGGAGCGGTTTCTCTCCACCCTCGCAGTGCTGGCTTCCATCGCTCCGCTCCTGGGTCTCCTGGGCACCGTAACGGGGATGATCCATACCTTTGAACTCATCACTTTCCACGGTACCGGTGATCCGCGTATGCTCTCCTCCGGCATTTCAGAGGCGCTGGTGACTACGATGTTCGGTCTTGGAGTCGCAATTCCGGTGATGCTGGCACACAGCCTCATCAGCCGTCGGGTTGAAAGTCGCATTGCCGATCTGGAAGAAAAGGCGATCAGCTTTGTAAACCGGGTTGCCCAGGCGCGTCAGGGTGAGAGCCCAATCGAGAGCATCGCCACGGAGCATAAGTGATGTATTGGTTGAAACCTGCGTGGGAGTATATCCACACCGGGGGGATAGTGATGTTTCCTCTGGTGCTGATCTCTGTACTCTTGTGGGGGTGTATCATTTATCGCCTTTTAGTCCTGAAGCAGCTTTACCGTAGAGATATCACCCCGGCTCAGGCATACACCTGTGTGAGTGACTGGACAGTTCTCTCGCCAAAATGGCAGGGAGTGGATGCAATGCTGGTGCGCACCTTTGTTTCCCTGCGCAGTGGAGATCCGGAGCTTGATCGGCATCTGCTTGAAGAAGCGGCCACGCACGTGCGTAGCTCTCTACGTCAGGGGCTGAACCTGATCAGCGTTCTTGCGGCCGTGGCTCCATTGCTGGGGCTGTTGGGGACGGTGCTGGGGATGATATCCACCTTTGATACCATTGCGCTGTTTGGCAACAGTAACCCGCGTGCCATGGCAGGGGGGATTTCCGAAGCCCTCGTTACCACCCAGACCGGTCTGATTGTGGCCATCCCGGGACTGTTTATGCGCAATTTCATACAAAGGCGTGCCGATGGGTTGGAATTGCGTCTCAATACCTTGACCCAGGAGCTCAAACGTCAGCTGGAGCCCTCGGCTTGCGGTGCCGGGTTAGCAACAGGAGGTGAAGCATGATCAATATAACTGCGGCGCGGCGCGCGCGGCGTCAGGGATTGGAGCTCAACATTGCTCCACTCATCGATATGGTGTTTATCCTCCTGATTTTCTTTCTGGTCACTACCAGTTTTGTGCGCGAAACGGGGGTCGAGGTAGAGCGCCCCACGGCGCAGAGTGCGGGAGCGCAGGAGAGCGCAACCCTCTTGATTGCCATCACCCGCGACAACAGCATTGTTATTGAAGGGCGTAGAGTAGAAAAGGGGGCTGTGCGCGTGCACGTTGAGCGTGCCATGGCGGAGAATCCCGAGGGGAGCGTGGTAATAGTAGCGGATCAAGGCAGTAGTACCGGCACGGCAGTGCAGGTGCTGGATGGATGCAAGCAGGCCGGGGCGGAGAATGTCGCCCTTGCCGCGGCAGATGGAAGGCGCTGATGCCAAAGCATTCCCCTAGAGTTTTTCTGGTGTATGCCGCCATCGGAACTCTGGCTCTCAATCTGGTATTGTTTATTCTTCTGCCTGAGCTGGTGCGTGATCCGGAGATGGAAGTTGAGCGCAGCTACACGGAGCCGGTGCGGGTTCAGATCCCGCAACAGGCCCCCGAATCGTCCACCCAATCCCGACGTGAAGAAAACACTCAGGCAGAAACCCGGCCTCCGACACAAGCGGCTCCGGCGACGGCGCAGCTGCCGACACTCAAGCAGACGCCGGCCTTTGAAGCCGTTTTGCCGGAGCTGGATTCCGGAGCAACCCTCCCAACCCCGGATTTTTCTCCAGCAGGTGCCGGAGAAGTGTATACAGCGGATGTGGGAGAAGATGTCTCCGCAGCGCCTCAGGTGTACGGAAGCGAGGCCCTGGACCAGCCGGTCCGTCCCGTAGCGCAGACTCCATTTATGTATCCGTTGCGGGCCAAACGCCAGGGGATCGAAGGTTGGGTTAAAGTCGCGCTCCAGGTAGGTAAGAATGGAGAGGTTGAAGCAGTGGAGGTGCTCGAAGCCGAACCCGCTGAGGTGTTTAATCAAAGCGTTGCGCGCGGCATTCGCAGCTGGCGTTTTTCTCCCGCTACGGTTATGGGAGAGCGCGTGCGCGCTCGGGTTGTTACTACCATTCGCTTCGAGCTGGAGGATTAAGCAACATTATGTTGTGCAGGATTATACATCTCATTGTCCTCCTGGGCATGCTCCTTGGCGCTGGTATAACCAGCGGGGAGTGCGCCACCTCTTTGCGCCCCAGCGAGCACCGGGGTATTGAGCGGGCGCGGGAATATCTCGCGCAGGATGCGTATGCAGAGGCAATTGATGTCCTCAAGCCGTTGCTTGAGCGCGAGGAGCATCACCCCCTGGTGGATTTCTATCGTGGCCTGATTGCGCAGACGCAGGAACAGTACGCTGCGGCATGTACCTGGTTTGAGCGCAGTGTTGCGAAAGATGCCGACATGCATGTGAGCTGGGTCAATCTGGCGCAGTGCCGCTTTGAAATCGGGGAATTTGCTGCTGCGGCGCAGGCGTTTGCGCAGAGCTACGCACTCTCTGACCCACCTGAAGCACGCTGGCGGTATAACGCCGCGCTCGCCTGGTATCAGGCTGGAGATTTGAAACGCGCCCGGGAGCTTATGCTGCAGCTGTTGGAGGATTTCCCGGATGCGGTGGAACTGCAGTGGCGTGAACTCCTGGTGCATATATACATGCATCAGGATGGGGAGCAAAACCGCCGTCTCGCCCTTCCGCATGTGCAGATTCTGGCGCAGGAGAGCAGCGCCGCCGCACAACGGCACTGGCGCGAATATCTGGTCCATCTGTATCTGCAGCTGGAAATGCCGGAGCAGGCGCGGGAATTTGTCACCCACCTGCTGGAGGTTGAAAGCCTCGAACCGCGTTGGTGGCGGATTTCCGCCCACCTCCATCTGGAAGCAGAGCGCTATGCGGACGCGCTGGCAGCCTTACAGGTGGCAGGGTTTCTTGCCCCCGGTGACGCGCGCGAAGAGCGTTTGCGCGCCGACCTGTGCATGCATCTGGGGATTCCGCATCAGGCGATCCCCTATTACACCGATCTGCTTGAGGAGCACACCTCATACGCTGAGGAGCGTGAGGTGCTGCTGGGAATGGCGCAGGCGTATGTGCAGCGGCACAAGCCGCAGGAAGCGCTTACGTACCTGACCCGGGTAGACACTGAGCAGGAGACTCTCCCTCAACTGCGTCTGCGCGCGCGGATTCTGTATATGCTGGAAGACTATGCTCAGGCACATGCGGCATATGTCGCACTTGCGCGCCGGGAGCAACAGGGCAGAGACAGCGCGCGTGCATGGCTTTTTGCAGGGTATGCGGCGTGGAATGCCACAGAGATGGAAGCGGCACATGAGGCATTGCGCCAGGCAGCGCAGGAGCCGGAATTCCGAAGCCAGGCGCAACAACTGCTGCGCCATTTGCAGTCTCCGTAGAGGGATTACGTATGCTCGCCGGTCAAAAATATGCGGCCAGGCTAGGCCGTAAATATCTGTTCAGGCAGCGACTGGATCCCCTGTTTGAGCAGGGAGGTAAATTCAGCCCCATCCACCGGTTTGCTGAACAGAAACCCCTGTACCTCATCGCAGTGTTCGCGGGCGAGAAATTCCAGTTGCTCCGGGGTTTCCACCCCTTCTGCGGTAATCTGCAGGTTCAGACTGCGGCCAATGGCGATGACGGCGCGGGTCAGTTGCTCCCCGTCTGTACTGGCATTGATATCCCATACAAAGGAGCGATCCACCTTAAGGCGCTGAATCGGGAGTTTCTTGAGATAACTCAGAGATGAATGCCCGGTGCCGAAGTCATCGATAGAGAAGGACACTCCGGAAGCACAGATCCTGTGTAGCAGTTCGATAGATTCCTGCGGATGTTTCATGATGAAACTCTCGGTTATCTCCAGTTCCAGACATTCCGCCGGGCATCCGGTTTCGCGCAGAACACGTGCCACCGTAGCGGGCAGGTCGCGGCGTTGGATCTGATTCCCGGAGATGTTTACTGCAATCCGCTCAATGGACAACCCACCCTTACGCCATTCCATAAACTGACGACACGCCGTTTCAAGGACAAATGCGCCGATCTGAATAATCATGCCGGTATCTTCACTCAGGGGGATAAATACATCCGGAGGTATCAGGCCCTTCTTGGGGTGGTTCCAGCGCACCAACGCCTCAGCAGCAACAATCCGCCGACTTTGCAGGTCTATCTGAGGTTGAAAATGAACACAGAACTCACTTAACTCCAGAGCCCGGCGCAGATAACTCTCAAGCTTGACCCGTTCCAACGCAGAGGCAGTCAACTCCGGGGTGTAGATATGGTAGGTGTTCTTGCCCTTTTTCTTCGCATGGTACATAGCCAGGTCCGCATGTTTAATCAGGTCCTCATGCGTGCGGGTATCATGGTTGACCTTGGCTATCCCAATGCTTGCACTCAAAAAAATCTCATACCCCTCCACATAAAACGGTTCCTGCAACTGACGCAGGATTTGGGTGGCAAAGTGGGTTGCACACTCAAGATTGCAGTTCTGATGCAGAGTGGCGACAAATTCATCAGCGCCGATGTGGAAGATGTGGTTGGCGCCGCTGACAATATTCTGCAGTAGTGTTGCAACATCGGTGAGAACCTGGTCACCCGCTTTGTGGCCGAGGCTGTCGTTTATTTTTTTGAAATTGTCGAGATCAATATACAAAATGGCGCAGAAAATGCCCTCAATGCGGGCCTGTTTGACTGCTGCGGTGAGGTTTTTGTTTAATGCGCGCCGATTAGGCAAACGGGTGAGAGGATGGTGATGCGCGAGAAATTCGAGTTCCTGTGCATGGCGGTGTGTTGGGGTTATATCGGAAAAGACCCCAACATAGTTGACCACATTTCCATGGTCGCTGACCGTGCTTATCTTTAGAAATACCGGAAAGACCTCCCCGTTCTTGCGTCTGTTCCACACCTCCCCCTGCCATAACCCCTCCTGTTGCAGTTCTGCGTGCATGGTGGAGTAGAAGTCGGTATCGTGGCGTCCGGACCGGAGGATAGCCGGGGTAGTGTGAAGAACCTCTTTTTCAGAATATCCGGTGATATGTGTGAAGGCGGCATTTACTGCGAGAATAGTATTGTCGGGGGCGGTTATGATGATCGCCTCGGCGGTGTTTTCAAACACCTGTGCAGCGAGGCGCAACTTGCTCTGTTGATCATGCTGTTCAGTCACATCTTTGGTACGCAGGACAATACCCGATATACTGCCATCCTCTTCAAGATAGGGGATAAATATGGATTTCAGGCGGCGTCTGATGGTGTCATTGACGACCTCATCGTGGCAGATGGTGACAGGGTCGGAGCAATCAAGTACACTCTGAACTGTCGAGGTGTAAAAGGAGTATATCTCCGGAGTCATGACCTCCGCCGCATTTCTGCCGATAATGGCATCCGGGGTGGAGTCGTAGTCATGTGCATAACTGCTATTCACCGCCAGGTAGATATGCCCAGTGTTGAGGAACGCTACCATATCGGTAGTGGTGGATAGGATTTGCTCATAGCGCTGGAGCTTTTGTACATAGCGCTCCTGCGCAGTGATATCTGTCGCTATTATGGCACATCCGCTGATGTTACCTTTAGCATCGTATACTGCAGAGATAGTGCGATCGAGGATAGTGCCGTCAGTACGATAGCGTTTGGCTTTCACGGTTTTGCCGTGGCGCATAACCTCCAGGGAGGGGCAGTCTGCGCATTTCTGTTCGCAATCCCAGAATATTTCATGACATGGATTGCCTGCATAGTCCTCGCGCGTGACATTGTAGGCTTTTATGGCAGCGGAGTTGAGCAGCAGGATGTTTAACTCGGTATCCAGCATGATGAGGATATCGTTGAGACTGTTGGTTATCTGACGGAAGAGCTCCTCATTCGGGATCGATGTCTGATGCTGTGTAAGTGATTCATTTTGTGTGGAACTGGACATAAAAACCTGTGCATTGAAACAGAAAGAATTTCACAATAAACGGTTTCCCCGGTACTGCGCCTGTGTTTATGAGTTTTGACTGGTTTTTTGGGGCAACTCCGGCTGAGCGATGCATAGGCAACGGCAGGCAGATATCAGATATTAGATTAACTTTCGGCGCTGATCAATGTAAAATACGGTATTGTTTTTTAATGATGCTGGAGTCCATGCGGTGCTTCAGGGGAGATCCTTGCATAATGGCTGGAGAGGAACGCGTTAACCAAGGTTCCGGGGCGGGTATATATAAATCTATGTATTTTGGCCCAGATAGTGGGGAGATTTTTTAATCGGATTTTATTTTCAGGAGGGTACTGGTGACATCAATGCGTTTTATGGCGGTAATACTTGTTCTGGTTCTGCTTACAAGTACGGGATATGCAAAAGAGGGGATGGAACGACGCTGGGAAGATGAAGCAGAAATATCCTATGTGGATACCAACGGCAACAGCGAAGTAACTACCTTATCTGTGAAAAACAAGCTTAGCTATCAGTTTAGCGACAAAACATCCGGACGCTGGGAGTTTAAGGCGCTTAATGGTGAAAGTGACGGGCAACGCGATGCGGAATCCTATTTTACCGAGTTACGCGGTGATTATGCCCCGACAGAGCGCTTTTACAACTATATTAGTGCCAATTGGTTCAAGGATCGATTTGCAGATATTGACTATCGCTATACATTCGGCACGGGTAGCGGGTATAAGTTTCTCAAGGGTCCCACGCACTCTCTCCTGGGGGAGGCTGGTCTCACCTACACCATAGAAGAACTCATTAACGACACGGACACTGAATACCTCGGCGGGCGCCTGTACACAGAGTACGAGTATCAGATCAGCGAAGACACCAGATTCAGTCAGAGTCTGGAAGCGCTTCTGGATTTTGAAGATATGCAGAACTACATGCTTAATTCGGAGACCGCACTGGTTACTGCGATAAACAGCGTGTTTTCATTTAAAACCAGCTACGTTATCAAGTACGATAACGAGCCGGCAGAGAACAGTGATGATACCGATACCGTCCTGGCGGCCTCACTCGTGGCTAATTTCTAATTCGGGGAAAAGAGTGAGGATATATGCGTCAGTCACAAAGCAGGGCGCGACACCTTGAATGTCGCAGTTATATTATAATTCTGCTAGCAAGCGTGGTGTTTGGTGGCGGAGGATGTACTCTACCCTCAAATAATCAGGAGGTTATTCAGCCTCCGGATATGCACAACAGCAGAAATGCCCTCGACTGGAGTGGAACCTATGCGGGAACGCTCCCTTGCGCCGATTGTTCTGGTATCCGCACAACGCTGACTCTCAGTCCGGCGCATACCTATGTGCTTAAATCCACATATTTGGGGGTTGAACCTTCGGATGCAGAGTATTTACATAAGGGTGTGTTCGAATGGGACAGTGGCGGTAGAACAATAGAACTCCTGGATCTGAGCGGTGGAAGGGATTTGTTTCAGGTGGGAGAGAACAGGCTGTTTGCTCTGGATCAATACGGGGAACGTGTAACGGGAGATCTTGCCCCTAGGTATATGCTGGAGCGGGTGGAGGATTTTGATGCGCAGGATGTCGCTGCTGCAATAGATATGTTTACAGACATGTCGAAGCAGATGGCCTGAACCCCGCCCATCGCCTCCACGGCGGACAGGCGGCGCACCAGAATCTGCTTGCGCCGCAACTCGCGCAGGCCCAGCGCCAGCGTGGTCGTCGCGGTCGTGGGCAGACCCTCGGGGATCGAGGCAACCGCCAGCGCCAGCGCGCTTTTCAGCATCCGGGCGGTCGGCCGCCCGCGCAGATAGCCCGGAAGAAAGGTGGCGCCGC
>JAWOFA010000002.1:0-12049 GCA_046482505.1 Desulfuromonadaceae bacterium
TCATCTCTTCCCAAGCACCTGCAGAACTGGTTTTAAAACTACCATACCATTCGGCAAGTTCATTTCTCTGCTGGCGCAGCGATTTCAGATTGGCTCTTGCTTCCTGCCTTGCTGACTGGGTCATGTTGTCCCAGTTTTTGTCCACACGACTTTCCAAAGCGTCAATTCGCTTGTCAAGCTGTTGAAGTGCCTGATCGGCCTCCTTAACAGCCTCATCGCGCTGATTAACGGAGTACTGCTTAAGGGTATTTATCAGTTCCTTCGTTTCCTTTTGAACATCTTTTGCAGTCACGGAAGAATAATTGTCGGATTGCGCTTGTGCGGTGCTTATAAAACAAAACGTCATCACTGCAATTACCGTCAACATCAACCTACTTTTTCCCATTGCTCGTCTCCTGAATACGCGAGGATAAGTTGTACTGCTTTATCTTTATCAACGAAAACGCGATACCGCAGATTTGACGGATCTGCTGAGGGAATCCCAGGCGTTATCGATCCCGGCCTTAAGATCTTCCCATGCGTCATCTCCGGACGCCTTCAGCTCTTCAAGCTTTTTATTCGCCTCTTCCTGCTTCACCTGCAGGCCTTCAATCTCCTTGTTATATTCAAGTTTGGCGTCAGCTTCGGCTGCATCAGCCTTGGCCTTGAGTTTGTCGATTTCTGCTCGCCATTCATCCAGTTGGGCCTGCAGTTTTTTTTCGTAAGCTTCTTTCATACTCATGTCTACTCTCCTTTAACCTATGTGGGCTTAATGTCCTACTACATGCGCGCGGGGAAACACTCTTTTATACGTATACTGAACAGGGATCCTCCAAGTGTTTAAAGACTAGAGTTTGCCTTCAGGGATATCCACATCGCGCCCGAAATTGCGGAACTCATCCAGGTTGCTGAATTCCCCCCATGCCAGATATTGATTGGGGGCGTTGACAAAATCGTAGACGCTTTCGAGGATATTGAAATGGCGGTGCTCCTCTTTCGCAATACGCAGGAGCAACTGGCGCACGCTTTCATTTTGCTCTTCCGCCGCGGCCTTCTCATATAAGCGGAAACTATCCGCTTCTATTTTCATGGCACGGCGGTACCCCTCCAGATCCCCACCATCAATACTGGATGGCTTCTTCTCACTGAAAATTATATCTTCAAATACATTTTTCGCGTCATCCAGTACGGTGCTTTCTGGCATTGAAGTGTCAGATTGTTCCTGTTCCAGCCGCACAAGAATATCATAGTGCTTCTGTTCATCTTCGGCTAGACGCCTGAAAATATTCTGTAAGCCTGGAACACCGATCTTTCTCGCCTGCTGTTCATAAAATTCCTTGCCATCAAGCTCCATTTTTTTCCCGAATGCAAATACATCCATAATAGTTCCTTTAATAAACGGGGTGCGGGGAAATATGTTCAACAATATTATTTAAGCGCAGCTATAATCTCGCGGCAGAACGCGGGAAGATCCACCGGGGTTCGAGAAGTGATGATATTGCCGTCACGCACAACCTCGCGATCGACAAATTTGCCTCCGGCATTCTGCAGATCATCTTTGATGGAATAAAAACCGGTAACTTCCTTGCCGTGCAGGGCGTCGGCTGAAGCCAGTACCCAACCAGCATGACAGATCGCGGCGAGTATTATTTCTTCCTGGTTTGCCGTGCGGATCAGATCAATCATAGGTGCAGAACGGCGCATGTTATCTGGGGCGTAGCCGCCGGGGATAATAAATGCATCGAAATCAGCAGCCCTCACCTCATCAGCACCCACATCTGCTGTTACCGGATAACCGTGTTTCGACTGATAGGTTCCTTGTTTCGGCCCTATAACTACCACTTCTGCGCCAGCTTCCTTAAAGCGCAACAGCGGATACCAAAGCTCCATATCTTCATAGGTGTTTTCTGTCAGAATTGCGACTTTTTTACCTTGCAGTTCCATATACTCCTCCTTGATGTTCGAGCATTGTTGTAAAGAGAGTGCAAAAAACAGTGCCGCCCCTAAAAGTACAAAGAGACGGCACTTCAGCAATTAATCGCTAACTCTGCACTCCTTTAGCGATACGCTCACCGACATCCTTATCGATATTGCGCCAGTACTCCAGCGCGCGCTGCAACACCGGTTCGGTTACTCCACCCTTGAGGTGTCCGACCACATTGGCAACAAGGCGATCGCGCTCGGCATCATTCATAACATCACGCACCAGAGTGCCGGGTTGGATGAAATCATCGTCATCCTTACGCAAGGTATAGGCGCTGCGCATGAACTCACCATCTGCACTCCATACAGCATCTTCTGGATAGCGCTCCGGATGGGCCTCGGGTCCTCCCTTGGAATTGGGCTTGTACACCGGATCTGAGACATTATCCATGCGCATAGTGCCCCCTTTACTGTAGCTGTGCACCGGGCACTTGGGACGATTTACGGGAATCTGCTTGTAGTTGACCCCCAGACGGGCGCGATGTGCATCTGAATAGGAGATCAGGCGTGCGAGAAGCATCCGGTCCGGACTCGGGCCGATCCCCGGCACCAGGTTGTTGGGTTCAAAAGCTGCCTGCTCAATCTGGGTATGGAAATCTTCAGGATTGCGAGTCAGGGTCAGCTTACCCACCTCCATGGGGGGATAGTCTTCATGCGGCCATACCTTCGTGAGATCAAAAGGATTGAAGCGATAGTTTGCCGCGTCCTCATAGGGCATGATCTGCACCTGCAGAGTCCAACTGGGATTATCCCCCTGCTTGATGGAGTTGAAGAGATCGCGCCGGTGATAATCTGCATCACAACCGGCTATCTTATCAGCCTCTTCCTGGGTGAGGTACTCTATACCCTGGTCGGTTTTAAAATGATATTTAACCCAGAAGCGTTTTCCTTCAGCATTGACCCACATATAAGTGTGACTGGTATAGCCGTTCATATGGCGATAACTCTTTGGCACCCCTCGATCACTCATGAGAATGGTGACCTGATGCGCGGTTTCAGGCGAAAGGGTCCAGAAGTCCCACTGCATATCGTGATCGCGCAGACCGTTATCAGCGCGGCGCTTTTGCGAATGGATAAAATCCTGAAATTTCATAGGATCGCGCAGGAAAAACACCGGTGTATTGTTCCCCACCATGTCGTAGTTGCCTTCATCGGTGTAAAACTTAAGGGCAAAGCCACGCACGTCACGCCAAGTATCCGGGCTGCCGCTCTCACCGGCAACGGTGGAAAAGCGTGCGAGAACATCGGTTTTGGCGCCGGGCTGAAAAAGTTTTGCCTTGGTGTAGGCGCTTACATCCGCAGTCACCTCAAAATGACCGAATGCTCCGGACCCCTTAGCGTGGGGTTGTCGGTCTGGGATCATCTCCCGGTTGAAGTTGGCCATCTGCTCCATAAGGTAGTGGTCATGGAAAAGTATCGGGCCATCTTTGCCTACCGTAAGGGAGTACTCATCGCTGGATACCGGAATACCGGCATCGTTGGTAGTGGGTTTGCGGTCGCTATCGTTCATGATTGATCCTCCTTTTTGTCGGATTTTCAGAAGAAATCTTTCCGGATTGCTGCTGACAGCTTCCTGAAAAGACATCGATGAATTGCTCCTCATATAAGTGTACACAAAAACCGGCGCAGGAAAACGTGCAAGTTACCCTTTACGGAAAAACTATATCCCTGTCCGGAATCTTCCAGGGCTTTTAGAACCAGAAATGCACCCCGGTCAGAACCACGAAATCGTCGGAATCGCCACCCATGGATTCGATCCGGTTAGCGGTCTTGCCCACAAGATTGTGCCAACTTGCCCCCACGTACGGAGCAAATTTGCGCTTCAGGTGATACATCAGGCGCAGCCCGAGTTCGACATCGGTGACCCCCTGCCACTGTTCATGTTCGGGCACATCGTTAAGGGACACACCGGCTTCGACCCTGGGGACCAGAACCAACCTCTGGGTGATCAACATCTCATACTCAAGTTCCAATGCTGCGGATACGTCACCATCCTCACTTACATATGCAGTCAAGTCGGTCTCTATCCACTGCGGTGCGAGCCCCTGAAGGCCGATGGCCGCAAAGCTTCTCTCAGGGGAGGGGTCGAAATCATGGCGTACACCGATCTGTAGATCCCAGAAACGGTGAATATTGCGGCTGTACAGCAGCTCAAGGTTAAACTTTTCAACCTCATTCTCCGGCTGCATGAGCGCCTCACCCTCACTTTTCAGATATATCTTGTTGAAGTCGTTACCCGCCCAGGCCGCTACATCCCATACCAGCGCCTCATCGTCCCCCTCGGTACTCCACAGGTACTCAAGCCGATGGGCATTGAAGGTGACAAAATTCATATTGTCGTGCACAACCTGAACCCCGAAGTTGCGCTGTGCCCCTTCCTGGGCATCCTGCGCGTACTTTTGAATTCCCTCTCCTGCTTCAGGGTTTGTCTGCACCTCCTCGTAGTCTGCAGGGAAGTAGCTTCTTGTAGACGTATCAGCACAAAACCCTTTACCGGGAACAGCCGAAAGCATAAGACAACAAACCAACACTAAAACCGCTCTGTATATCATTATGCTACCCTCACAACCTGGAACATTCCCGCTTCCATGTGATAAAGCAAATGGCAGTGAAATGCCCAGTCACCCTTTTCTATAGGGGTGATCAGCACCGACATCACTTCTCCGGGCTTTACCAGCAGGGTGTGTTTGTACGGGTGTTTGTCTGCACCGTTTTCGAGTTGCATCCACATTCCATGCAGATGGATAGGGTGCTCCATCATGGTGTGATTGACCAGGAACAGACGCAAGCGCTCGTTATGCCGGAACAGATAAGGTCCGGGATGTTCAGTGAACTTCATGCCATCAAAGGAAAACATGTAGCGTTCCATATTCGCAGTAATGTTGATAGTCATCTCGCGTTGTGCCTGTTCTGCGTAAACCTGTGGCTCGGCGCTTTCCAGATCCTCATAGGTCAGGACACGCCAGCCATCCTCTCCAAGGCCAATACCCGGCTCATGCAGGCGGTAGGAAGGGTTATGCACCACCATAGCCACGCTGGAGCTATTCTTATGATCAGGGAGAAAGGGATCTGGACCATTGGGACCGGGAATGCGTGGATCGGGCTGGGGGACCTGTTTCTCTTGTTCCATTGACATTCCATCACCCGTTCCCCCTTGGCCCATACTGTCATGCTCGTTATGGCTGCCATGGTTACCCCGCATCATCATCTGCATACCCAGGTCTTCCATCCGGCGCACCGGACGCGGACGCATCTCTGGAACAGCCCCCTCCAGACCAGCTTCGGGGGCAAGGGTCCCCCTGGCGTATCCACTGCGATCAAGGGACTCAGCAAACAGGGTAAATGGCTTATCCTGCTGCGGGCGTACCAACACGTCATAGGTTTCTGCCACTCCAATGCGGAATTCATGCACCGGCACGGGGCGAACCGCCTTGCCGTCAACCATTACGACATCCATATCAAGCCCAGGAATACGCACATCAAAATTGCTCATGGCGGCGGCATTAATAAAGCGCAAGCGTATGGTTTCACCTGGATTGAACAAGGCAGTCCAGTTCATATCCGGCGAGTTGCCATTCATCAGATATGTATAGGTGGCGCCGGTTACATCAGCGAGATCAACGGGGCTCATGCGCATCTTGCCCCAGGCCATACGTTCCTTCATGGTGGACTTAAGACCTTTATCCTCCACATCTGCAAAGAAATCGCCAAGGGTACGCTGCTGATAGTTGTAGTAGTGCCCCAGTAGGTTGATATTGCGGAAGATCTCCTCAGGTTTTTCAAACGACCAGTCGGAGAGAACCACTACGTAATCACGGTCAAAATGAAACGGTTCCCCATCTTTGGGATCGATGATCAGAGGACCGTAAGCACCGGACTGCTCCTGTAGAAAGGAGTGGCTGTGATACCAGTAGGTCCCGGCCTGGACCACTTTATAGCGGTACTCAAATGTTTCCCCGGGAGCAATACCGGCAAAGTTAACTCCTGGTACTCCATCCATGGGAAACGGCAACAGGATGCCGTGCCAATGAATTGATGAGTGTGCGGTATCGGCCATGGAATTAGTTACCCGCAGGGTGACATCCTCCCCTTCACGCAGACGCACCAGCGGACCCGGAACGGTGCCATTGATACCGGTGGCCATACCTCGGCGTCCGTCAATTTCCAGTGGGGTATAGCCGATGTTTAGATCATAACGATTACGGGCTGAAGGAAGGCCTTCAAGCCCCCAGCGTTCACTACGCGCCCACAGGGGCAGAGGGAATGCCGCCTGCAGGCCGGTAACAAACAGACCTGCACCGCACAATTGTAAAAAACGGCGGCGCGAAAGGAACGCGTCATCGTGCATTAAAACCTCCTTAAAACGCATATTACTCTTGATGCTTTCGTAAAAAATAATAAGATGGCTAAGCAAAAATTTCGACCTACAAGGCCTGGTGGCTTTTCAGGGGCGAAGGCATACATCTGGTATGTCGAGGTCATGAAAAAACGCCGTGTAAATATTCACCTGCTAGACTAAAGGTCGACATCCCCGACCATTTTCCAGGCGTGATCGGTGCTGTGCGTACCGGCTCTTATCGCGGCTGGAAGCCGATCCTACCTTTCCCTGGTCCCAAGGAGCGGCTTCCAGCCGCGATTTTTCGGAGGCTAAAGCACCTCATGGCAAAAAGTGGTGAGTAGTTACAACGCCGTAACGCCGTAGGGCGGACTTTTTGCGACGCCATCACTCTTAGTTAAGAGTGAAATATAAGTGTAGCAGTAAAAGAGTCAGTCGCAACCTTGACGAAAATGTCACACACTGAGGAGGAGGTTACCGAACTGTAAGAGTGGGTGGTAATCAGGCAGGTTAAGGATAGTATCTGCTTGTGACCATTGACGTTTTTCCCCCAAAGATTTATGTTGAAAAATAGATAAAGAATATCGGAGAGCATTGGACCTCTATGGCCACTATATTAAAAAAATGCCGTTTTCTTAAGCTGATGAAGTCATGGTTCCACTTGATAAGTGCCTTACATTTCAATTCTGAAATTTAATTATTCAGAATACTAAAAACTATTGTTTTATTTGCCGAAATGCTTAATGAAACAATAGGCATCAGGCTGTAGGTCATAGTACACACTGGAGACATAAACGATGAAGGATTCGTTGTCCGAACATATCAATATCGAAAAGCTGGCAACGATACCCCATACGTTACTTGAACTTATAAGCATATTTGAACAACCGTGTGTTGAATTCAATGCCCTTGCTGATGCCGTGCGCAAGGATCCGGTGCTAACGGCCCGTGTTTTCAATCTTGCCAACTCCGTCTACTTTCGTCAGTGGAACCGTACATCCAACCTGAAACAGCTTCTTGTCGTGCTGGGGGCTGAGCCTGTGCTTCAGATTGCTCTCCTCTGCGCAACTGAGCAGATATTCACCCAGCCAGATGAGGAGCATGCTCTTCCCATTACCAACTTATGGTATCGTTCGGTCCTGTGTGCTCACATAGCCGAAGAGATAGCCTCCATGGTGGGCTGTACATCTAAACATGAAGCCTACCTTGGGGGGCTGCTGCATCGGCTCGGGCAATGGGTACTGATGACAAACGAGCCGAAAAACTATCTGGAAAAGATAGATACCGACCTGGATTTGAAAAAAGCAGAAGCACTGGAAAAACGTCTTTTCAATACAACTTCCAGTGAGATTGGAGCTGGCGTTATCCGACATTGGCAGGTATGTCCCTTCATAGCGGATGCAATCGAGTTCCAGACCCGCCCTCCTGAGACCCTGCTTGACAGCACATTACTGGTGCGTATTATGACTTTGAGTCGTATTTTATCCGAGCAGAGCGATACTGAATCGGCTGCCACCATTTACGCCGCATCACGTATTTTCGACCTCAACAATGATGTGGTCCAACAGATAGTCGAACGCGCACACGCTCGAACAGACTCAATTATAAATCGTTTTTCCTCTGGGGATAAGATCTCCAACTCCGCATCCGGTTCAACTTTGCTGAGAGAAAGTCAGTTTCGACGTCAACAGGATCTGCGCGCTAAGGTAAAAAACTACGCCGTAACCAATGCCGCACGCATGCATGCATCAGCACCTGAAGATATACACACAACCCTAACCCAGCTTCGTCGTGATTTCAGTGTCCTGTTCGGCCTCGAAGATCTTTGTTTTCTTCTCACCAATATATTTCCGGATGCGTTGTGCGGCTACGATGACCTGGGGATTCGCCCGGAACTCAATCAGGTCTCAATCAGCTATGATAATGATATCAGCTTTGCCATGAAGGCCTTTCTTGAAGACCGCGTATGCAGCAGTGATGAGAACAAGGATGTTTTCTCCGTACCTGAACGCCAGCTTGAGAATCTCTTAGGGAGCAAGATTCTGTGTTTTATACCCATGAACTCCGATGGAGTGAGAAAAGGGCTGGTTGTTGCACCTGTTTCAGCTTCCCAATGGGAGCAACTATCCGCCAATCCTCCCTTGTTGCGTCTTGCAGGAAAGCTCTCGGGCGAGGCTCTGAATAAGATTGATGAGGCAAATGAGCGCAAAGATTGGGAAGAGGAAAAACTACAACTGAACCTTAAAGCTGTGGCACACGAAATAAACAACCCCATTTCTATTATAAACAATTATCTATACCTGCTTTCACAGCAGGTCGATACGGAAAAAACCGGGGGACATATTGAAATAATCCAGGAAGAAATGGCCAGAGTTGGTGCCCTGGTGGCCGGTCTTGAAAACCTGAGTGGAACAAAGGACAGAAAAAGAGGTCATGTACAGATAAACGCTCTTATTGAAAAACTTGCAGAGCTGATTTCGGGACCACTTTTTGAGGCAAGGGACTTAAAACTTCACATTGAACTGGACAAGAACCTCGAATCAATCGCCAGTGTTGCGGGCAATCTAAAGCAGGTACTGATAAATCTGCTGAAAAATGCTGCTGAAACAATGCCTCCCGGAGGTGAAGTCTGGATAACCACCACAGACAGGGTTTACAGAAATCAGCGCCAATATGTACAGATAAATATAAGTGATAACGGACCGGGTATAAATGAAGATATCCTTGAAAATCTTTTTCAGCCGGTTAACAGCACCAAGCAAGGACATTCAGGCCTGGGACTGGCCATTGTGAAATATCTTGTTGATGAAATTGACGGTGAAATAAGCTGCTCCAGCTCAAATGCGGGAACACGCTTTCAGATCCTCCTGCCACGGATTCTTGCGTAATCAGGTTAAAACGGGCAAGGAGGAGTAATCCCTTCTAATATTCAGGAGAATCACTTAATGACAGATAGCACGCCTCCTCAGCCAGGTCAGGGATCGCTCTTTCCCGAAATAACCGGCCAGGGAGGAAACGACCCCGAGCCGGAAGCTTCCATCCTCATTATTGATGATGAACCACGCGCACGCCAAAGTGTGTGCGATCTACTCTCGCCCCTGGGACACCGAACCATGCAGGCCGGATCTGTTGCGGAAGCATTGCAACTGTTGCAGACAAATCACTTCACCATTGCACTGGTGGACCTGATACTTCCGGATGGTTCCGGGCAGGATATCATGCGCTATATTCAGGATAAGCGCTACGCTACCCGCCTGATTGTCATCAGTGGACAGTCCACTTTTGACGAAGCCAGTAAAGCTTTACGTAATGGAGCGTGTGATTTCATCCGCAAACCCTACATGCCCACCACCATGCTGAATGTTGTCACCAGGGAAGTCAGCAATGCCTTAACCCAGAAGCGCTATACCCGCATCCATGATGAACTTAAAGGATCTGAAGCCCTGCATCGGTTTATTGTCCACAACTCCCCGGATATGATCTATATGCTGGATAAAAAGGGGAATTTTTCCTTTGTCAATCATCGTGTGCGCTCTCTGCTCGGTTTTGACGAACAGAACCTGATAGGTAAGCATTATTCGGATATCATTATCCCGGAAGATGTTGAGAAAGCCGAGTATTTCTTCAAAGAGCACCGCAACCGTGACCGGCGCGGACGAGGCCTGGAGTTGCGTCTTTTTAACCAGCTTAACCGGGATATACGTTTTGTTGAAGCACGGGCGATATCCGTGGAATTAAGTGATGCTGGAGCATACTCATTCGGGGGAACGGACCAGGAGGCGGAATCTGTCGGTACATACGGGGTTATTCGGGATATAACCGACAAAAAGCGTTCTGAAGCCCTGATGCGTTATCATGAATTCCATGACCAGTTGACCGGCCTGCCCAACCGCACCCTGTTTAATGACAGACTCAAAATGGCCATGACCCATGCACGAAACTGCAATGGGGTGGTGGGGGTTCTGTTTTTGGATATTGATCGCTTTAAAACAATAAATAAGAGCTTCGGGCATCTTGCCGGTGACACCATACTGCAAAAAGTCACCCGACGACTGAATAACATTCTAAGCGAAGAAGACACCCTGTCACGCGTTAGTGGAAATGAATTTCTCCTCTTGCTGCCCGATATCGGAAACATAGATGATGCCGCCCACACAGCTGCAAAGATTATCGCCAGTTGCCAGGAACCCATCCTGTATCATGATCAGGAGGTAGTTATAACCTTCAGTATCGGGATTGCTGTATACCCGGAAAACGGTGAGAGTAAAGACGACCTGATCCGTAATGCCTGTCTGGCAAAATGCCATGTAAAGCAAAACGGGCAGAATAATAATTATGCACTTTACCAGCCCCGTTTCAAAGAGATGGATGTTTCCATATTCAAAATGGAAAGCGCTCTGCGCCTTGCCATCAAACACAACGAACTGGAACTCTACTACCAACCCCAGGTAGACATAATCCGTCAAAGCGTTACCGGCCTGGAGGCATTGATACGTTGGAACCATCCTCGCAAAGGGCTTCTTTCTCCCGGAGCGTTCATCCCTATCGCGGAGCAGAGCAGCCTTATTTGTGACCTGGGACAATGGGTGCTGGAACGCGCCTGCCAGGATGCCATGATGCTCGAAGAACGTTCGTTTTCGGGGCTTAAGATTGCGATAAACACATCAATGCAACAGCTCAAAAACAGTTGTTTCAAAAACCAGGTCCTTGAAACCACTTCGCGCTACAATCTGAACCGGAAAAACCTCGAAATAGAAATTACAGAAAACAGTCTCATGCAGGATATGCAAAAAACCGTGGAGCTGCTGAGCGAGTTAAACACTAACGGCATAAGCATTGCGGTGGACGATTTTGGCACCGGATATTCATCCCTGAGCTACCTGCAGAGCTTACCCGTATCAACCCTGAAGATTGATCGCTCCTTTATCCACAGTCTCTCAACCAATCGTAGCAGTCCTGCAATCATTACCGCCATTCTCACCCTTGCAGCTGCTCTGGAGATAAACTGCGTTGCTGAAGGGGTGGAGACAATTGAACAGAAAACCGCCCTCCAGCTTGCTGGCTGCAGAATCACGCAGGGATACTTCTTCTGTAAACCGCTGTCTCTGCCGCAGATCATCGCTTATCTGCGGCAGGCCAGTGATAGCACATTAATCCACGAGGACCAATTGCAAATAATCTGATAGTTTGACTAAAGTATCAATATTACTCGCCTCATACCGCACATCAACCTCCTTCATATTACACACCCGCTTTTTCCATGTTATAGTTAGGAGGAACATACATATGTGAAACACGCTCTACTGATTCCAACCCCAATACAGGAGAATGTGTGACACCGCCTCTGGAAAAACAACCTGAAGTCATAAACGTGATCGACACCCTGGCACGTAACTACCTACAGGGCAAGGTGAAGGCGCTGCGCCTGGCCATGATTGCCCTGCTCGCCGACGGGCATCTATTGCTGGAGGATATACCGGGCCTTGGCAAGACAACTCTCGCCCTGGCTTTATCTCACGCCCTGGGGCTTTCATTCGGGCGCATTCAGTGTACCAGTGATCTCCTTCCTTCAGATATCACCGGTCTCTCCATTTTCGATCGGGATCAGAACAGTTTCCGCTTTATTCAGGGGCCGATATTCAACCACATCCTCCTTGCGGATGAGATCAACCGCGCCATGCCTAAGACCCAGAGCGCGATGCTCGAAGCCATGGAGGAACGCAAGGTTACAGTAGAGGGGGTCAGTTATCC
>JAWOFA010000019.1:0-10017 GCA_046482505.1 Desulfuromonadaceae bacterium
TCTTCCGTTAAACCCGGGGTACTTAGCCTGATTTTCACCTTGCTGGTCTGGCGTTCCTTCACCATATCCAGGGGGATGATTTCATTGGCTAAGATTTTACTGCTGTCCTCACCCGCATCCAGAGTACCGTACACCATAAGGGCGTCATCGGTATCGAGATATTCCGCCGCAGCCTGAAACGCCTCCGGGAACACCACCACCTCCACGGAACCGGCGAGATCCTCGAGGGTCACAAACGCCATGCGATCCCCCTTTTTGGTCATGAGTTCCTTAGAGCCTGCCACCATGCCGCACACCCTCACTTCCGATTTGTCCGCCATATCTGCAAGCCCCGCACTGTCACAGGTGGCAAAATTCTTGATATCCGCAGCATAGCGCGACAGCGGGTGCCCGGTTATATAAAAACCCAACGCCTCCTTTTCACGCAGCAGCAGCTCCTTGTCCGACCACTCCTCAACATCGGGGAGATCTGAATAGCCATTGCCGCCGTGGGAGAGCATCTCGTCAATTTCAAACAGCGATTCCTGCCCCTGCTGGCGTTCGCGCTGAATCTTTTGTCCAATTTCCATGGCATCTTCGAGGGCGAGCATATACTGGGCACGCTTCCCGCCGAGGGAGTCAAATGCCCCGCAGCGAATAAGGGCTTCAACCACCTTCTTGTTTACCTTACCCAGGTCAACACGCTCGCAGAAATCGTGTAACGACTGGAACGTCCCCCCCTCTTCACGCACACGGATAATCGATTCGAGTGCGGCGCTGCCTACCCCTTTTACCGCCCCCAGACCAAAGCGGATCGCATTTTCGTATACCGTGAATGTGCGGATAGAAGCATTGATATCCGGAGGGAGAACATCGATCCCCATAGCACGCACCTCGGCGATATTTTTTATCACCTTGTCGGTATTTTCCATGTCCTCGGTCAAGAGCGCAGCCATGAACTCCACCGGATAGTGCGCCTTCAGATATGCGGTCTGATACGCAATCAGGGAATATGCGGCGGAGTGTGACTTGTTGAAACCGTAGGCAGCAAATTTGGCCATCAGCTCAAACACTGCTTCGGCTTTTTTCTCATTGAGTTTGTTTTCGCGCACGCCGGCCATGAAGAGCTCTTTTTGCTTCTCCATCTCTTCAGCTTTTTTCTTCCCCATGGCGCGGCGCAACAGATCCGCACCTCCAAGAGAAAAGTTCGCCAACACCTGGGCAATGAGCATAACCTGCTCCTGGTATACAATGACCCCGTAGGTATCATCCAGGATAGGTTCAAGCTGCTCAAAGTCGTAAACTATTTTCTTTTTACCGTGCTTGCGCAGGATAAAATCATCCACCATACCCGATCCCAGAGGACCGGGACGATAGAGCGCACATGCAGCGATGATATCTTCAAAGCAGTTGGGTTTAAGCTTGATCAGCAGTTCCTTCATCCCCGAAGACTCGAGCTGGAACACACCCGTAGTATCGCCATGACATAAAAGCTCGTAGGTCTTGGCGTCATCCATTTCGATCTTTTCCAGATCAAAGTCCGGGTTGGTCGAGACATGGATAAGCTCCAAAGCCTTGTCGATAACCGTGAGGGTTTTAAGACCAAGAAAATCGAACTTTACCAGGCCGATCTTCTCCACATAGCTCATCACAAACTGGGTTGCCTGCCCTCCCGACTTAGGATCGGTGTACAACGGGAGGTAATCGGTAAGGGGCTCCGGGGTAACCACCAGCCCTGCCGCATGCGTAGAGGCGTGGCGGGTCAACCCTTCGAGACGCAGGGCGATATTGATCAGCTCTTTAACGCGCACGTCCTTTTTGGCAAGTTCCTGCAGGCGCGGCTCCTGCTTGAGTGCATCATTCAGGGTGATGTTTAGCACCGTCGGCACCATCTTCGAGATCTTATCCACCTCGCCGTAGGGCATATTGAGGGCACGCCCCACATCGCGGATAACCCCTTTGGCTCCAAGAGTACCGAAGGTGATTATCTGTGCCACATTTGGTTCACCGTACTTCTGCTGCACAAAACGGATAACATCCTCACGCCCGTAGATACAGAAATCCACGTCGATATCCGGCATGGAGATACGTTCCGGATTGAGGAAGCGCTCAAAGAGCAAATCATAGGGCATTGGGTCGATATCAGTGATGCGGATAGCATATGCCACCAGACTGCCAGCGGCGCTCCCGCGCCCGGGGCCGACAGGGATGTTCTGATCCTTGGCCCAGTTGATAAAGTCGGCAACGATGAGAAAATAGCCGGGGAACCCCATGCTGATGATGGTTTCAAGCTCGCGCTCGAGGCGGGCGCGGTAATTTTCTTCATCCTGGGGCCCGAAATCGGGATTCAACTCTTTAATTGACTCGATGCGTTCCTTGAGACCCGCGCGTGACATCTCTATCAGTACTTCATCCAGGGTTTTGTCCGCAGGTTTTTCATATTGGGGAAAATGGTAGGTATTGAAATCAAATTCCACATTACAGCGCTGTGCAATTTCTACCGTGTTGCTGACAGCCTCAGGCACATGACTGAAGAGTTCGTGCATCTCATCCGCACTGCGCAGGTAGAAACCATCGTTGGGGAACCGCATGCGCTTCTCATCGTCCATGCTTTTGCCGGTCTGAATACACAGCAACACCTCGTGCGCATACGCATCTTCGCGCGTGAGATAGTGGCAGTCGTTGGTCGCAACCAACGGCAGACCGAGTTCGTTGCCGAGTTCAATCAGCCCGGAATTAGCCGTAGCCTGATCCGGAATATTGTTTTCCTGCAGCTCAAGATAGAGGCGATCCTTGTCAAAGATGCGCGCCATCTCCGCAGTCCGATCCCTGGCTTCATCCATGGATCCGATGTTAATCAGCGTGGGTATCTCCCCGCCCAGGCACGCGCTCATAGCAATGAGCCCTTCGTTGTGCGCCTCAAGCAGCTCCCAGTCGATGCGGGGTTTATAGTAAAAACCCTCGCGGTAAGCCGCAGACACCATCTGACACAGATTTTTATATCCCACCTGATTTTTGCACAGCAGCACCAGGTGGTAAGCCGCTTCGGATGAGCCACGTGCGTTCTTTTTGTCAAAGCGGCTCGAAGGCGCAACATACACCTCACACCCGATTACAGGCTTCACTCCGGCAGCAACAGCCTTGGTATAAAACTCTACCGCACCGAACATATTGCCGTGGTCGGTGACCGCAACCGCAGGCATATTGAGTTCTTTTACCCGGTTTACCAACTCGGGGATGCGAATAGCACCATCAAGCAAGCTGTACTGACTATGCAGATGCAAATGGACAAAATCGGCGTGTTTCATAGGGGAATCCAGTTGTAGAATAGGGCAATAAATGAAATGAATGTACTCAATGTAAAAGCTGCGAAAGCATCAAGATTACGCGATGAACAGCCAGATCGAATTATAACCCGGACGCCATTTCAGGACAGGGGATCGATACCAGCCTTTTGCAGCATATTTGTGAGCGCGATAAGTGGAAGGCCGATGAGGGCGGTATAGTCGCTTCCCGTGACCTGCTCCATCAGAGCGATCCCGAGCCCCTCGACCTTGAAGGAACCCGCACAGTCGAAGGGACGTTCACGCTCCAGATAGTACCTGATCTGGGCTGAACTCAGGTCACGCAACACCACAGTAGAAACGACACTCGCTACCTGGGTGTGACCCTTTGCCGAATTGACCAGCGCTACCCCGGTGTAGAAATGGTGTTTTTTCCCAGCCATGCGCTCAAGCTGGCGTTGCGCGCCGGGCATATCTCCCGGTTTTCCCAGAATACGCCCGGAAGCATCACAAAACACCTGATCCGAGCCGATAATCAGTGCATCGGGACAGGTGTTGACCAGGCTGCGTGCCTTGCCCAACGCCAGGTGCTTTACCTGCAGATCCGGTGCAACACCCTGATCAATGGTTTCAGTAAAATCCGGGGTTAGTGCCTTGAAGTCGAGGCCCAGGCGGGATAGGAGTTCTCTGCGGTAGGGGCTCGAAGATGCAAGAACTATAGATCGCTGCACAGTTACACTCTCCAACTCTATACAGGCGTGGTGCGCATTACAGATTCAATCAACGCAGATTGCTATCTGTTCTGCCAGCGCTCAAGCCAATCCAGAAGTTCGCGGGTTTTTTCCTCCATCAACTCCTGATCAGCACGACTCTCGACGTTGAGGCGCACAACCGGCTCTGTATTCGAGCTGCGCATATTAAAACGCCAGGCACCAAAATCCATGCTCAAGCCATCCACGTGCTCAATGCCTTGTGCCGCAGGAGCGTATTCCTGCTCCAGCGCCTTTAGCGCCTCGGGGGCGTTATTCACCTCGCGATTTATCTCTCCACTCGCGGGATAAGCCTCTATGCATTCCTCCACCATCTGTGAGAGAGGTTTTTTACTCTTCGCCATCAGTTCCAGCACCAGCAACCACGGGATCATACCGCTATCGCAGTAGGAAAAATCGCGGAAGTAATGATGCGCACTCATCTCACCTCCATAAATGGCGTCCTCGGTGCGCATGCGCTCCTTGATAAAGGCATGCCCGGACTTACTCTGCACCGCCGTTCCGCCGCCTGCTTTCACAATATCCAGGGTATTCCACACCAGACGCGGGTCGTGGATAATCTTCGCCCCGGGTTCTTTGTCCAGAAATGCCGCTGCCAGAAGCCCTACAATGTAGTAGCCCTCGATAAATTGCCCCTTTTCATCAAACAGAAAACAGCGGTCAAAATCACCGTCCCACGCAACGCCGACATCTGCGCCATGTTTGAGGACTGCTTTGGAGGTAATTTCACGATTTTCCGTAAGCATCGGATTAGGAATGCCGTTAGGAAATCTGCCGTCAGGTTCATGATTAATCTTGATCATCTCACACGGCAGATGAGGCTCAAGAGCGTCGAGGGTTGGTCCGGCACAACCATTGCCGCTGTTTATCACCACTTTAAACTCCGGCAGATCCAGGGTATCTAGGTAGGAGAGCAGATGCTTGACGTAGGCTTCACGCACGTCCAGGGTATGTACAGTGCCAAAACGATCCGGGTCGCCGAACTCCGCATCTTCCGCGAGTTTACGGATCTCCACCAGGCCGGTATCCGCACTGATGGGGCGGGATTCTTCACGCACCAGCTTAAGGCCGTTGTAGTCCATGGGGTTGTGGCTTGCCGTAACCATGATGCCACCATCCATCTTCTTGTGGAAGGTGGCAAAATACACCTCTTCGGTGCCGCACTGGCCTATATCATACACATCCACGCCGGATTCGGTGAGGCCGAGGCACAACGCCTGGGTCAGGATCGGGCTGGTCAGACGTACATCATGCCCTATCACCACACGTTGCGGCTTAAGATGTTGCGCATACGCACGTCCGATGCGGTACACCACCTCTTCATCCAGTTCATCAGGAATTCTACCGCGAATATCGTAGGCTTTAAAACAGGTCAGTTCCATGGACAATCCTTTAAGTTACAGTAACGATTTATAGGGGGGCGAATTTCCTGCCTCCGCCGCATGAATAACTATCCGGTTCAATTCCAGGCAAGTGTACCCTGAGGCATGACCAGGGTCAAACAGGGAAAGCACCCCTTCCACGGCTCCCCTCAATTTATCCTTCGTGCGCAAGTATATAGTTCGCCGCCGCGGGCAGATCATCGCATACTGCTATACGCTCCTTCTCCTGCCACTTCCGTACTTCAGGTATCTGGCATGTCTCATCCCCATAACCGGTACGTACAAGGATGGAGCGACACCCGGCGCCGAAGCCCGCTTCCAGATCTGCAAGCTTATCCCCCACCATGTAGGATGATGCGAGATCAATATTCAAATCTCGCGCTGCATCAAGGAGCATTCCCGGCTCTCCTTTGCGACATTTACACGTGCACGTGTACGGACCGCTTCCTGCGCTCGGATGATGTGGACAGATGTAGAACGCGTCAACATGAGTAAAATACCCCTGCAGCTGACTCTGCATATAGGTGTGCAAACGCTCCACCTGGGCGATACTGAAATACCCACGTGCGATCCCGGACTGGTTGGTAACCACCACTACCAGAAATCCTGCCCGTTTCAGGGCACGAATAGCATTCGGAGCTTTGGGGACAAAGGCTAGCTCACGCGGATTTACAAGGTAATCCTTCTCGATATTGATGGTGCCGTCCCGATCCAGGAACACGGCACTGCGTTGCTTACTATCCATGCGGTTATTCCTTCCGAGTCTATACAGCAAAGAAAATGGCCACAAAGTTAAACCAGGTGGCCATATTATCAGTTATTCCCACTCAATCGTGGCCGGAGGTTTACTGGAGATATCGTAGGTAACGCGGTTAATCCCCTTCACCTCGTTGATAATCCGATTGCTGATACGTGCCAGATCGGCATACGGCATGGGGTACCAACCTGCGGTCATAAAATCCTTGGTTTCCACCGCACGCAGCGCCACCACATATTCGTAGCTCCGCCCGTCACCCATCACGCCCACGCTTTTAACGGGTAAAAACACCGCAAACGCCTGGCTGATCTTATCATAGTGTCCACTGGTAACCAGCTCTTCGATATAGATGGCATCAGCCTGACGCAGGATATCCGCATATTCCCGTTTCACCTCTCCGAGAATACGCACACCCAGACCGGGACCGGGGAACGGATGGCGCCACACCATGCCACGGGGGAGGCCGAGCTCTTCGCCAATGGCGCGCACTTCGTCTTTGAAAAGTTCACGTAACGGTTCAAGAAGTTTGAGCTTCATGTGCTCGGGCAGACCACCCACATTGTGGTGGCTCTTGATGTTCTGCGCCTTGCCGGTTTTTGCGCCCGCCGATTCGATAACATCGGGGTAGATGGTCCCCTGCGCGAGCCATTTCACCTGAGGAAGATTGGCGGCGTGCTCGTCAAACACATCTATAAACAATCCGCCAATGACCTTGCGCTTCTTCTCCGGATCAGGGACTCCTTTCAGGGCATCCATAAAGCGATCCTGCGCATCCACACGGATAACGTTTACTCCGAGACTTTTCGCGAAGGTCGCCATCACCTGATCACCTTCATGCAGGCGCAGCAGACCATTATCTACAAACACACACGTAAGCTGATCTCCGATGGCGCGGTGAATCAGCGCCGCCGCCACCGACGAATCCACGCCGCCGGAAAGCCCCAGCACCACATGTTCGTCGCCGACCTGCTCCTGAATCCGAGTCACCGCGTCATCAATAATCCGTCCGGGGGTCCACTTACCCGTACAGGCGCAGATTTTACGCACAAAGGTGTTGATCATCTCTTCGCCGCGCGGGGTGTGATTAACTTCAGGGTGAAACTGCACCCCGTAGAGGTTGCGTTCCACATTCTGCACGGCGCACACCGGCGCATTGCCGGTACCGGCAACCACCTCAAAACCCGGAGCGACCACATCTACATGATCGCCATGACTCATCCACACATGGCTGGTGCCATCGACAAAAAACTCATCAAAGAGTGGCCCGGGTTCCCCCTTGGCCTGGAGCTCCGCATGTCCGTACTCACGCTTACCCGCGGAAACCACGTTACCACCAAAGTGACGCATCAGCAGTTGCATGCCGTAGCAGATCGCCAATACCGGCACGCCGAGCTCAAACAGCTCCCCTTCCACTGCCGGAGCGCCCTCATCGTACACCGATTTAGGCCCCCCGGAGAGGATGATACCGTCGGGGTCAAACTGCTTGATGCTCTCGAGATCCATATCAAAGGGATGCAATTCACAGTAGACATGCGCCTCTCTGACCCTGCGCGCAATTAACTGGGTGTACTGTGAGCCGAAATCCAGAATAAGGATCCGTTCGCTGTGAAGATCAGCCATGATTACTCCTGATGTTATCCGAAACTTTTAAATCGAACTGAATGCGGTGGTTAAACGAGCAAGGTGGGCAATGCCCATCCTACCGATGACGTATTCTCTATTACGGCTGCCCGATGCGGTAGTTGGGTGCCTCGTGCGTAATATTGACATCATGCACGTGCGACTCGCGTAAACCGGCGTTGGTGATGCGTATAAAGCGTGCCTTTTGCTGCAGTTCCTTGATAGTAGCGCAGCCGGTGTAACCCATGCCAGCACGTAAGCCACCAACCAGCTGGTGGATATTGGAAGAAAGGGTGCCGCGATACGGAACGCGTCCTTCAATCCCTTCAGGAACAAGTTTCCCATCGCTATCTACATCGCCCTGGAAGTAACGATCCTTACTCCCGCGCTTCATAGCTCCGAGACTCCCCATGCCACGATAGGCCTTATATGTACGTCCCTGATACAGAATAGTCTCACCGGGAGACTCATCCGTACCCGCAAAGAGAGAACCGATCATAATGATATCCGCCCCGGCAGTGACCGCCTTCGGAATTTCACCCGAGAACTTGATTCCTCCATCCGCAATCAGGGGGATCCCGGCACGGCTGGTAACTTCGGCCACATCGGCAATCGCAGTGATCTGCGGCACTCCGACCCCAGCAACCACGCGCGTGGTACAGATGGAACCGGGGCCTATCCCAACCTTAACCGCATCCACTCCGGCCTTGATCAGATCAGTAGCAGCATCAGAAGTGGCAATATTACCGGCTATAAGCTGAAGATCGGGATAACAGCGCTTGATCTCAACCACGGTCTCAATAACGCCACGCGAATGCCCATGTGCGGTATCCACTACAATGGCATCGACTCCGGCTTTGACCAGCAGCTCGATACGTTCCATACTGTCGCCCCCTACTCCGACGGCAGCGGCGGCGCGCAGACGCCCGTACTCATCCTTACATGCGAGGGGGTACTTCCGCACCTTTTCAATATCCTTAATCGTAATCAGCCCCTTGAGGGCATAATCATCATCCACAACCAGAAGTTTTTCGATGCGGTGCTTATGCAGATGGAACTTCGCTTCCTCAAGGGTGGTTCCGGGAGCTACGGTAACAAGGTTATCCCTGGTCATTACGTTTTCCACCGGCAAATCAAGCTGCGGCTCGAAGCGCAAATCCCGGTTGGTAAGAATACCTACCAGAACCCCGTTTTTGGTTACCGGCACCCCGGAGATGCGGTATTTCTGCATAAGCTCGAGCGCTTCGGAGATCTTCTGCTCCGGCTCAACCGTAACCGGGTCCACGATCATGCCGCTTTCCGATTTTTTCACCTGATCCACTTCGAGCGCCTGCTCCTGCGGTGACATATTCTTGTGAATCGTCCCGATTCCCCCTTCACGCGCCATGCAGATAGCCGCGCGCGCCTCGGTAACGGTATCCATCGCCGCAGACATGATAGGGATATTGAGCTTGATTTTTTCCGTCAGATTTGTGGTCAGATCTGCTTCTTTCGGCATTATATCGGATTGCGCCGGGATCAGCAGGACATCGTCAAATGTGAGACCTTCACGTGGTTCGGGATCAAGCATGGTGTTCTCCTTATGGATGTGCTGGTACTGGTCGTTGAGTGTTGCTGAGTGTCTGGTGCTTAGTGCTTAAGTTCATTCTACTTTCAACTCAGCACTTTCTACTTAGTATTTATGTCGGGATAAAGGTGGTGGTTGAATCGATGTGCAAGACCACTTCGGTGAGTAATTCAATAGACGCTTCAATATCGTCGAGAGAGAGAACCTCCACCGGGGAATGCATGTAGCGCAGGGGCACACTCAGAAGCGCCGCCGCCACGCCTCCGCGGCTGAGCTGCATGGCATTGGCGTCGGTTCCGGTAGCACGCGCATGCCCACTGATCTGAATCGGAATCTGTTTATCCTGCGCCGTAGTGCTGATCAGGTCAAACAATACCGGATTGATATTGGCACCGCAGGCAATTATAGGTCCCTTACCCACCTTGAAATCCCCCACTTCGGTCTTGTCCTGGCCGGGGAAATCAGTGGCAAACCCTACATCCACCGCAATGCCCGCATCCGGGTTCACCCCGTAGGTGCTGGATGTCGCACCCCGCAGGCCCAGCTCCTCCTGCACGGTGGTAACGCTGAACAGATCTACCTTATTCCCCTGCCGTGCACTCACCTCCTGCATTACGCGGGTGACGATGAAGGCGCCCATTTTATCATCGAAGGCGCG
>JAWOFA010000106.1:0-3852 GCA_046482505.1 Desulfuromonadaceae bacterium
CTTATGCCTAAAAACACACAGATTACGGTTTTACATGAAACGGTGCGGGTCCAAAAAATCGCTAAAGAAGATTTTATTTCACTTACCGACATTGCCCGCTACAAAAGTCCAGATGCCCCTGCAGATGTGATTAAGAACTGGTTGCGGTCACGAAGTACTATCGAATTGCTGGGTCTGTGGGAGAAGTTGAATAATCCAGAATTTAAACTGGTCGAATTCGACCAGTTTAAATATGAGGCTGGAGCCAACGCTTTCGTGCTTTCGCCCAAAAAATGGATAGAAACTACGAAAGCGATTGGGCTGGTATCAAAATCCGGACGCTACGGTGGCACATATGCTCACAGCGATATCGCTTTTGAGTTCGCTACATGGGTATCAGTTGAGTTCAAGCTCTACATGATCAAGGAATTTCAGCGCCTCAAGGAGGTTGAACAGGCGCAACTGGGCTGGGATATCAAACGTAATCTCACAAAGATAAATTACCGGATTCACACCGATGCCATCAAAGCACATCTCATCCCTCCGGAGTTGTCCTCACGCCAGGTTAATCTGGTCTATGCCAGCGAGGCGGATATACTGAATATGGCTCTTTTCGGCATGACAGCCAGACAATGGCGAGACGCAAAACCTGAGGATAAGGGGAATATACGCGATCAGGCAAACGCTTCGCAATTGGTCTGTCTGGCGAACCTTGAGAGTCTGAATGCCCTCTTTATTCAGGAAGGACTGGAGCAATCCGAACGTCTTAAAAAGCTCAATCGTATCGCCATTGAGCAGATGGAAATACTCACAAGTGACCGGAACATCAAACGTATGGAAAAAAGCCACGAATGAACGCGAATGCACACGAATAAAAAACATTAGCGTGAATTCGCGTCCATTCGCGGAAAAGAAAGGATTGTAGGAATAATGGCCTCGCAACTCAATCCGGAGGAGACAACAGAGGATTACGTGCCAGCGTCCCCGGCGGAGCATGGCGCTCTACGCCGTATCAAGGACTGGCCCGAAGGGGAGCGTCCGCGCGAAAAGCTTCTTAGCCGCGGGGCCGAAGTTTTAAGTGACGCGGAACTCCTCGCCCTGATTTTGCGTACCGGGGATGCGAATTCCAAAACTACTGCGGTAGATCAGGCGCGCCAGCTGCTGCAGGAGTTTGCCGACCTGTTCCGCCTCGCACGCGCCACCACCCCCGAGCTGTGCCGCATCAACGGGGTCGGCCCCGCGAAGGCGGCGGAACTGCAGGCGGTGTTCGAACTCGCGCGGCGCATGAGTGATCAGCACCTGCTTCCCAAGGCGCAGTTCTCCAGCGCCGACGCGGTGTTCCGCCGCTACCGCAACCGTTTTCTGCACCACAACAAAGAGGTGTTCATGGTGCTGATGCTCGACGCCAAAAATCGTCTGATCCGCGATATGCGCATCTCCGAAGGGAGCCTCACCGCGAGTATCGTCCACCCGCGTGAGGTGTTCAGCGCGGTAGTGCGCGAATCCGCAGCCGGGGTTATCTTTCTCCACAACCACCCCTCCGGCGATCCCGCCCCGAGTCGCGAGGATATCAATATTACCCGGCGCCTCAAGGATGGTGGTGATCTCCTCGGCATCCGTGTTCTAGATCACATCATCATCGGGCACGACAGCTTTGCGAGCCTCGCCGATAGCGGACACTGCTGATGGCACGCGCCCGGCATACTTCCCTGCGCACTGAGATTATGGTCTCTACTGCGCTGCTGGTGGGGGCCGCGCTGTTGTTTATCACCATGCTCCTCATCCGCCTGGGGGAAAATGACCGTCTCGCGGAGCAGGTCAACGTTTACCTTGGCCAGAGCCGCACTCTCGCCCACGCCTTTACCCCGCTTGACTCCGAAGAGCAGGAGCGTCTGTTGCGCAGTCTGACTGCAGAGGATAATATACGTACGGGGCTCCTCGTTGACGCAACCCTTGAACCCCGTGCAGGAAGTTGGCCGGTAGCAGAGACGGGTCAGGCTCAGTTGCGCCGGTTTTTGCGCCGTGCCCTCCTCCAGGGCGAACCCGTGCTTGAGTTGCGCCATCCCGCATCGTGGCTTGAACCCTCTGCTACAGAAGGGGCCGGACTGCAGGTGGCTCTCGGTTTTCAGGGTGTTACGGGGAAACAGGTGCTCTATCTCCACTTCCCGCTCGAACATGTGCGCACACGTACATTAGAACAACTGCGCCTTGCGCTGTGGATCTGCCTCGGCTACGGTCTGGTGCTGATAGGGGCTTCGGTGCATATCCTCCGCCGGGCGGTTATTACCCCCATTGAAGCGCTCACCAGTGTGACTGAAGCGCTCATGCACGGGCGCACCGATGCCCGGGTGGATCCTGCAGGTCCGCGCGAGATAGCCACATTAGGGGAGAGCTTCAACCAGATGGCGACCACCCTGGAGCAGAATCAGGTAGAGCAGCAGCGCCAGGTAGAGGAACTGCAGGATAAAAATCGCGAACTGAGCGCTACGCGTTTGAGCCTGATGCAGGCGGCGCGCATGGCTTCGGTGGGGCATCTCGCTTCGGGGATGGCACACGAGATCGGCAATCCTTTAAGCGCTGTGCTGGCATATCTGGATCTGGCGCGGGGTAAAGATGATCCTGAGGTGCGAGACGATCTGCTCCAGCGCGCCGAAGCGGAAGCCGGGCGCATCGACCACATCATCCGCGATATGCTCGACTATGCCGCCACCGACTCCGGGGCTGAAGAGGGGAAAACAGCGCAGCGCTGCCCCGTAAGTGATCCGCTGCAGGTGATATATGAAACTGTGGAGATGCTGCGCCATCAGGGGGTTTTCAAGGAGCGTCAACTTCAACTCGAGCTTCCCTTTAAGCTGCCGGAGTGCTGTATCCCCCCTAATCATCTGCAGCAGATCCTGGTAAATCTTCTGCTGAATGCGCGCGATGCCACCAGCGCAGATGGAAATATCGAACTCCGTGCGGGTGCGCAATGTGAAGCAGTAGAGATAGCGGTGGAAGATAACGGCAGCGGCATGAGCCATGAACAGCAGCAGGCTGCGTTTGATCCCTTTTTCAGCGGGGGAAAGCGCGGTGGACGCGGCCTCGGACTCTTTGTATGTTATCAGCAACTCAAGGAGTGTGGCGGGGATATCATGCTCAAGAGCCTGCCGCATCAGGGGAGCTGTTTCACCGTGTTGCTGCGACGTAACATCACTAAGGGGAAACATAGCGCATGAAGAGTGAACGGATACATATTCTCGTTATAGATGACGAACCCGCTTTGCGCCACGTGATGTGTACCCTCCTCGGTGATGCGGGATATCGTGTGGATGAAAGCCCCGATACCCATACCGCCCTGAGTATGCTGCGCCAGAGGGATTACACCCTCGCTATCTGCGATGTGCGTATGCCCGGCGCCGATGGGATGGAGTTTCTGCGCCATGCCCACGAAGCGCAGCCGGAGCTGTGTATCATTATGATGAGCGCGTACGGCACTATCGACAGCGCCATCGAATGCATGAAACAGGGGGCGTTTGACTACATCTCCAAACCGTTCAAGCCGGATGAGATTCTCCTTGGGGTAAAAAAGGGGATTGAAAACCGGCGCCTGCGTACAGAAAACACCCAGCTGCGCCAGCGCCTCGCCACCTCTGATTCGCATCAGATCATCCATGCCGATGCCGGGATGAAGGCGATTCTGCAACAGGTTGAAACCCTGGCGCAGGTGCGTACGCCGGTGCTGATCAGGGGCGAGAGCGGTACGGGCAAGGAGTTGATTGCGCGCGCCCTCCACCGTCAGGGCCCTCGCGCAAGTGCCCCCTTTGTAGCGGTCAACTGCAGTGCCATTGCGGCCAATCTGGTGGAGAGTGAGCTCTTCGGACATGCCAAAGGGGC
>JAWOFA010000148.1:0-4470 GCA_046482505.1 Desulfuromonadaceae bacterium
GACAATGTCACCCTGGGGGAGACATCTGAATCGTCCGGTTTGTACCGCGCGGACATGAAAACCGGAAGTGAACCGCAACTCGATCTGCTGCGCAGCCTGGTGATAAAAACTTTTGAGGAACAAGGGCTCGCCTCTAAGCTATCCACAGGTGAAACCAGCGTGGATATTGAAAGCCTCTCTCCGGAACAGGCACAGGAGCTTGTAGCCGAAGACGGCTATTTTGGGGTGGAACAGACCTCGGAACGGATTTTTAAGTCAGCTGTGAGTATTGCCGGCGGTGATCCTGAACGTCTTGACGCCATTATGCAGGGCGTGAAGGACGGTTTTGCCGAAGCAGAAAAAGCTTTCGGTGGTACCCTGCCGGATATTTCATACCAGACCCGCGATGCGGTAATGGAAAAGCTCAACGAGTGGGCGGAGTCCAATAACACGAAAGACTAGTGTCGCTAGCAGAAGGCTCCAGAGGCAAGTCTCATATAACAGACCCGGCCCGGGCCGAAATCTCCCGGCGCTGGGTTTTATCTATCCGTGCAACGTATTCACTCATCCCATTGATGCTGTTGCCGAAGAAATATCTCTCGCGCTGCATAATATCTGCAGGCATCGATTCAATGCGTGCAAACAGAGAATCATATTTCAACAACCAGGAGTACATGGAGCTCTTAAGAGTCTCCCCTTCCCCACTGTCTCCACCCTCTTCCATGTGCTCGATTATCCCCTTAACCCACAGGTACAGCTGATGTTCAGCACACTTCAGCCAGTGCATGGCATTATCCTGTATGCTGCTGTGCGCAAAAATCATTTTTGCCGGGGTGCGCTGCATAACCTTATGCAGGGAATTAATGGCGATATCGAGATCAAAGCGCGGCGGCGTTGCCGGACGCATGTAGTTGCCTGCAGGGGTTTCGCAGCACACTCCCGCCACTTCGCCGCCAACAAGCAGATCATCGAACATAAAGCTCAGATGGTGTGCCGCATGTCCGGGCGTATGCAGTACTTCGATCCCCAGTTCATCGAGCTTCGAGCGATCTTCAAGCATTGATTGCATGCGGATATTTTCCGCTGGCACGGCAACTATTTCGCCGTATTCCTGCGCAACCTCTCCAAGAACCTTAAGGGAGCCCTCCCACAGCGCCTGTGGTTCCAGCATGTGCTTAACCCCGGCCGGATGACAGATCACCTGGGCGTGGGGAAAATGACGCACAAGTTCACCGGTTCCTCCCGCATGGTCAATATGAATATGGGTCAGGAGAATATAATCCAGGCGCTCGACTCCGTGGCGGCGCAGCGCATCTAGGAGCACAGGAATGGTTGAAAGGGGGCCCGGATCCACTACAAACGCTTTATCGGCGTCAGAGTAGATCCAGGCGTTAATAAAATTACGGAACCCTTCAAGATTTTTTTGATCCAGAAACACCTGATGCAGATTGCCAGATTTCATACATAAGTCCTGTTTATGGTTCTGTTGCCATATGCTTTATGCGCACTCGGAATAGCCGCAGGCATGGCACACGCAACACCCACCTTCATGTTCAACCGGACCGCCACATTCGGGGCAAGCCCCACCGTGGGCGGTTTGGGTTTCCACGTTATCTTCTTCATTTTGAACATGCTGCTGAATTGCTTTTGCGAGTGCATCGGCGCATGAGGTGACCTTGTTGTTGCCGAAGCCGGCGTGTTTATGACACGAAATCCCGATGAGTTGTTTTACCGCCTGGCGAGCCTGGACCCCGCTGCGCCATGCGAGTGACACCAGGCGTCCGAGCGCCTCACACTGGGACGCGGCACATCCGCCCGCTTTACCCATAGTGGTAAAGACCTCAAACAGACCGTGCTGATCCTCGTTGATGGTCACATAAAGCGGCCCACAGCCGGTCTCCATCTGATAAGTTGCGCCCCCCAGTTTGCGCGGCCGGTCGCGCTTGCGGCTCTGTTTGCCGCTCTCCATGGGTATTTCGACCGCATCCTTGCTTTCCTTTTTGAGCGACAACACCTGATTATCCCTTGAACCATCGCGGTAGATTGTCACCCCCTTGCAGCCATTCTCATACGCCATCTGGTACACGCTGGTAACGTCATCGCGCGTAGCGGAATTGCAGAAGTTCACCGTTTTGGACACCGCGTTATCCGTATGTTTCTGAAATACCGACTGCATTTTAATGTGGTCCTCCGGAGTTATGTCGTGTGCAGTGACAAAAACCCGGCGCACATCTTCGGGGATCTGGTCAAAATCTTTGATGCTCCCCTTTTCCGCAATCAGTTTCATCAGTTCCAGGGAGTAAAAACCACGCTCACGCGCAATGTGTTCAAACAAGGGGTTTACTTCCACCAGAATGTCATTATCCATTACCTGGCGTACATATGAAACTGCAAACAGGGGTTCTATACCGCTGGAGCTGTTGGCGATAATGGATATGGTTCCGGTAGGAGCTATGGTAGTGCAGGTAGCGTTGCGGATCTCCCCTTCACCGTGCTTATCGTAGATACTGCCCTTGAAGTTGGGAAACGCGCCCCGCTGGGCTGCGAGCTTCCGCGAAGCTGTATGCGCTTTTTCGTTAATGAAAGACATCACCTTATCCCCCATCGTAATCGCTTCGCTACTGTTGTAGGGAATCTGCAGCTGGATAAGCATATCTGCCCAACCCATGATACCCAGACCGATCTTGCGATTGGCGAGGGACATTTCACGGATCTGCTCAATGGGATAGTTGTTCACATCGATAACATTGTCGAGGAATCGGGTCGCGATGGTCACGGTGCGCTCAAGTTTTTTCCAGTCGACTTCCCCCTTGGCGACATCTACCATTTTGCCCAGGTTGATTGAGCCGAGATTGCAGGATTCATACGGTAACAGGGGTTGTTCCCCACAGGGGTTAGTGCTTTCAATCTCTCCGATATGCGGTGTAGGATTTGCGCGGTTGAGGCGATCAAGGAAAATAATTCCCGGCTCACCGTTGTTCCATGCCAGATCTACAATATGCTCAAAGACCTTTGGAGCTGACATCTGATCCACTACTTCATTAGTACGCGGATTGAGGATATCATAATCGCGGTTGTGTTTTACCGCCTCCATAAACTCTTCGGTAATACCCACAGAGATATTGAAGTTGGTAAGGACATTCTGATCCCGCTTGCTCATGATGAAGTCCATGATATCGGGATGATCCACACGGAGAATTCCCATATTGGCTCCACGGCGGGTACCACCCTGTTTTATGGTTTCGGTGGCAGTGTCAAACACGTTCATAAAAGAAAGTGGTCCGGAAGAGACCCCTTTGGTTGAAAGCACCACATCGTTGGCCGGACGGATGCGGGAAAACGAGAAGCCTGTACCACCACCACTTTTATGGATCAGAGCGGTGTTCTTGACCGCTTCAAAGATACTCTCCATAGTGTCTTCTACCGGGAGGACAAAACATGCCGAGAGTTGCCCCAATTCACGTCCCGCATTCATCAATGTGGGAGAGTTAGGCAGGAATTCGAGAGCGGTCATCATGGCGTAGAATTTTTTACTCAGTTCCGTGACACTTTCGGGTTCGGCATAGGTCGCTTCTGCCTGAGCAATGGCATCGGCAACACGTTGGAACATGTTAGCCGGGGTTTCGAGGGCTTTTCCCCCTTCATCGCGTTTCAGGTAGCGCCGTTCAAGAACGGTAAGTGCATTTTTGGTGAGTGAAATTGCCTCGGAACTGCTGTGTTCTGTCATTGTAACGGATCCTTTTAGGGTGAGTTATTTAAGCGCTCTATCAGAGTTGAACACCATATACGGTAGAAGTGGTGAATTTAAACCACTATATATCGTGGCGTCAAGCATCTTAACATTAAACTTGTGCTAGTGTTTTCAAACCCCGTAACCATGGGATTTCACCCACTGGATAATTCCTGTGTGGTGCTTTATATTTGCCTTTGTTCCAGCACTGGTGATATTTTTGTGGTGTTGCATTTGGCGTTTTTTGCTTAGCCATGCTAATTTTAATCTTCGTCTTTTTAACCTATTCAGCCTACAGGTAAATTCTTGTCTATCTATCTCGACAACGCCGCAACATCATTTCCCAAACCGGAATCCGTATATACCACTCAAGACAGCGTAGCACGTAACTATGGTGCCAACCCCGGACGCGGCAGCTACAGCATTGCACGCCAGGCCGCGCATTCCATGGCCTCAACCCGCGAAGCGATAGCAAAATTTTTCAACATTACGTACAGCGCGCGCATCTCTTTCACTTTCAATGCCACTCAGGGGATAAATACGGCTCTTTTTGGTGCCCTGAAACCGGGGCAGTGTATAGTTACCACGTGTATGGAACACAACGCGGTAGCCCGCCCCCTCCACTATCTGGAACAACAAGGTATTGAAGTGGTTAAGGTTGCGGCCGATTCGCAGGGATTTATTGACCCCGCTGCGATGCTTGATGCGTGCAAGGCTGCAGATAATATCGCGATGGTGGCGATGAACCACTGCTCCAACGT
>JAWOFA010000024.1:0-3703 GCA_046482505.1 Desulfuromonadaceae bacterium
CGATAAAACAAGTCCGATGGATTGATGTGTACCTGCATAGATATTACTCCTCTCCTGCGCCACCGCTACAGCCACCACAGCAGTGACTTTTACACTGAAGAATACTGCTCCTGCTGGGGGGATCGCTGCTCTGGAACTGCGCAAGGGTTTCGGGTTTTACAAACCACTGACCTTCAAGTTCGTGCGCTTCGAGCAGCCCTTTTTTAATATGCATCAGAACGTGCAGCTCGGTGGTGGCCAGTTGAGTGGCAACTTCGTTTAAGGGGAGCATGGATTGGCATGGCATAGGGGTTATCTCCTGTGTTTGCGTGTTGTTTATTTGTTGTAACTGTTCACTACACTACCGACTAGCTGCAGGGGCTTGTGGTACCCATGGAAAGGGCGTCTGTCGCCATGGACGGCGACAGTCGAACGGCCATGGACGGCGCAAAGAGTCCCTTGGAATGGGTGCCATAAGCCCTTGCTGTTCAATTAATATTTGTTCCAGGGTGAAAGTTCGATTAGTTTGTCAGCACTGTGTTCCACATCGGTGCGCACCTGCTTATCAAGCTTTTTTACCCAGCGGGGCGGAAGTCCTTCGGGACCATAGAACGCTCCGGCTATCATTCCGCCGATCGCTCCGGTGGTGTCCGCATCGCCCCCTTGGTTGACAATCCCGATCAGGCATTCTTCAAAGCTGGTGGTGGTAAAGAGGAAATTGAAGACCGTGCGCATGGTCTCGACAATGTAGCCGGAGGCGGCACCGTTGTATCTGTTGAACCCGAATTTAGGGTAGGTGTCGGTCAGCTCCTGCGTCAGGGCATGGAGCTCAAAACGGTTTGCTCCGAGGATGGCGGCCTGGGTCATTTTCCCCAGGCAGATGCACGCCGCGTCTGAAAACGGATGATTGTGGGTCAGGTGAGCCTGCTCCACCACATAGCGCTTGAGCAACTCCTCTGATCCCAGGGTGTAGAGCGCCACCGGAACCATGCGCATCGCGGCACCGTTGCCCGCATCCCACTCACTGTAATCGACCTCGGTAGTGCCGCAATTTATATACAGGCGAATGCCGCGCCGCACCGTAGCCCCTATATCAATGGGCTTCGAGCGCATCCACTGGACAAATTCGCTGGCGATGGCGTCCAGATCCCACCTCCGTTCCCGGATAATGGCCTGCGCCAGAGCCAGGGACATCTGGGTGTCATCGGTGACGTGTCCGGGTTTAATGCCAAGCCACCCCCCGCCGATGATCTTCCGGTGTACCTTGTGTTTAGCCTTAATTTCCCTTGGCGTCATAAATTCTGTGGTCGCACCCAAGGCATCACCGAGGGCAACGCCCATAAATGCCGCGCGCGCGCGGGCATGAACCTGATCTTGTGTCGCGCTTTTCATCCGATTAACACCTTGACTTCGTAGTCACCCCCGATAACCAGATATTCATCCTCTCCCTTGAAGAGGGTGCGGGGGAGGACACCACACAGAAATAAAATCTTGCTCAAGGGCACATCTGCTTCAATCACCCGCGTGCCGAATTCCCACGCTTTTTCAAAATCGGCAGTGAATGAGTTAAGGTTATTGAGACGCATGTGAAACCTGTTTTTTCCCGTTTGCTCAAGTTTGTAATGCTCGGAAAAATTGTTGATGCCGCGATAAAGGCGGATATGTTTTGTTTCAGGCATACTCCGTGTTAACTCATACTGCACATATGTATACAGGCAGTCGAGTTGGGTGAATATGGAACTGGTCCGCAGTGAACCCTGCATGCGTTCAAGCATGTACTGGTAGTACTCCTTTGATGATATGCTTTCTATGCGCTGATGGTGGAATGTCGGCACCAGCCCGAGGCGCGATTCCACCCACCCCTTGAGGACCGCTCCCTCAATGGAATTGCTGTCAAACAGCCAACCGCGCAGAAAACGCAGATAGCTGTTTTTGAGACTTCTGCGCCCGCTGTTTGAGGTCTCTTTCTCCCACTGGTGGAGTTGAAAGCGTACATCCATAAAGTCATGGAAACGCATGCCGCGCTCCTCCGCTATATCAATGGTGTCCAGCACGGCCAGAAGTTTACGACATGCATGCTCAGAGCCCTGTATTTTAATGGGTTGCGGGTGACTGTTATACTGCAGCGAGCTGATCGACCATGGCGGCAGATTGCACAGGTTGAGCATTGTTACATTCTGTTCCATCACATCTCACCCTCCTCTATGATAGCTGCAGCAATGTCTTTTAAACTTTTGCGCCTATCCATAGAGAGCTTCTGCATTCGGCGGTGGGCCTGGGGTTCGCTCAGCCCTTTTTTGATTAAAAATCCCTTGGCCCGGGCCACAATCTCCTTGGTGTCGAGAGCGTTCTTCAGCTTATGTACTTCCTCGTGCAGGGAGGAGAGTTCAATAAACTGCTTTATCGCCAGGTCTATGCAAATGCCGAGTTGGCGCTCATTGAATGGCTTCATCAGGTATTGATGTATTCCTGCGTCCATAGCACTGGTAACCGTGGAATCATCAACGACCCCGGTAAGGAGAATTATCGCTCCGCAGGGTTTGTTATTTATCTGCCTGGCAGCTTCTATCCCGTTCATCTGTGGCATGGAGAAATCCATCACCGTTACCAGAGGGCAGTGCTCTTGGGCCAAGGGTAAAGCATCAGCACCATTGTCAGCCTGGTAGATATTGTCAAAGCCGTAGCTTTCCAGAACTTCAACGACCTGCAGGCGTATCAGATGTTCGTCATCCACTACTAAGGCATTTCTCATCTGTGCTTCTGTCCTGTAGTTGTATTAGAGTGTTTGGGTTGGACTGCTGAAATGCAGCTGCCCTTATCCCTTTTGGGGATTGATTAAGAGCAGGTTTTATACCAACGGGGAAAAAGAGGTTTTTTACCGCAGGGATAATCCCCTCAACAAAGGACTTCCTGTGGCTTGTCACACTGGTCTTGATATTGCATTGGATAAAGGGGTAAACAGGCGGATAATTCGCACTCTGCGCCACAGAAGGTGACGGTGCTTTACCCTGTAGATGGCAGGAAAGCGCTATAACTGCGGATATGTATTATGCATGTGAGGGATTTGCGTGGGAGATCTTAAGTAAAAAATAACCCTGATTTTTGTCTGTTTTTTACGCACCCAGGTTGCTCTTTGCTTAAACTTTATACACTATGATCCCATACTACTCTTACAAGGATGGATGGATGCCGATAAAGAAAATACTCATTGCCGATGATGAAGAAAGCATACGCTGGATACTTTCCTCTGACCTGAGCCGTCGCGGTTTTGAAGTGGATATGGCTGAAGATGGAGTGGGTGCACGAGAATTAGCTTCCACCAGGCATTACGATCTCGCTCTGTTTGATGTCAATATGCCGGGAAGTAATGGACTGGAACTGCTCACCGAATTCCACCTGCGCCATCCCCACACCCTGGTGGTTATCATGACCGCTGAGACCTCTATGGAAAACGCGATGGAGGCCATGAAGCGGGGCGCTTATGATTACCTTACCAAGCCGTTTGATCCCGGTGCCATAGATGCACTTATCCTCAAAGCACATAAAACCGCTAATCTGTCACGCCAGGTTGAACAACTGCGCTCGCAGATTGAAGAAGAGGATGTTTTAAAGCGCATTCCACGCTGTATTATCGGTACCAGTGCCGCGATGCAGGAGCTGTGTAAAACCCTGGGCCGCGTTGTTGCTTCCAACGTAACCGTCTTGACCACCGGCGAAAGTGGCA
>JAWOFA010000067.1:0-6836 GCA_046482505.1 Desulfuromonadaceae bacterium
GCTAAATTCTGTGCAAATTCGGGTGGTGTTTATCATTTAATCCTCACTTACCTGGATATGCTAGTATTGTTAGCCATCAACCTATATAGCGGTTAACCTCTGGTGCATAGAAGCTATAGACATTCTCAACAGACCTCTGCTACTATCATAGATCAGGAAAAATGTTGAGGGATTAAATATCTGCATGAGCGTGGATGTTCCCCTATCTCGACCCATGAGGCTTGGTCCTGGAACTCTGGATATTATACATTCGGTATGTTTCACTCCAGCCACCATCTAAAAAAAGGCCTTCCTGCATAAACTATGACTTCTCAACGTTCCCACAAAAATGCGCGCAACAAATCGCGGGGCAGAAACCAGTACGAACTCCCCTCAACCAAAAAGCGCAAGGCGGCACGTAGGCGCCAGAGCATGGTTCTTTTTCTGCTTCTGATCGGTATCGGCACCCTGCTCTACTTCTTCACTCAGGATAAAAGCCTGTATGAAACTGAGGTGGTGCAACCTATTGATCCCAACATCCTGCAACCGGCGGTGTTTGATGACCCCCTGCCAGAAGCGATTATTGAAACTCGGCGCGAAACCATCAGCTGTGCGGTGGAATCAGGTGAAACCAGCACCAACTTGCTCGGGCACTATTTTTCACCGGCGGAAATCCTCGAGATAGCCCGGAAAGCCAAGCCGGTATTCCCGTTGCACAAGTTGTGCGCCGGGCATCAGTACAGCATTGAACTGGAAGAGGAGGAATTTATTTCCTTCCGTTACGATATCGACAGTGAAGAACAGCTTGTCATTGAAAAAAGAGAGGGCGAGATCCATATCGAACGTCAGTCGATCCCTTACGATATTGAAGTGGAAAGTATCGGCACCGAGATTGAATCTAGCCTCTTCGGGAGCATTGCCGCCATCGGAGAGTCTTCCCAACTGGCGATAAACATAATGGATATCTTTGCCTGGGATATCGATTTCATTCGTGATATCCGCCAGGGGGATTATTTCAGCGCTATCGTGGAAAAGCGCTACCGCAACGGAAAACTCGAAGGCTATGGTGATGTTCTTGCAGCCCACTTCAGCAATCAGGGGGAAGACTTTTACGCATACTACTATGCTAACGACGGTTCCGGTGGATACTATGATGAGCACGGGCAGAGCCTGCGCAAAGCGTTCCTCAAAGCTCCCCTCTCCTACACGCGCATCTCCTCCGGGTACACCAACCGGCGTTACCATCCGGTGTTGAATGAATGGCGCCCCCATCTCGCGGTGGACTACGCCGCCCCCACCGGTACTCCGGTGAAAGCGATTGCCGATGGCTCTGTGGTGCGCAAAAGTTACGACCGCAACAACGGCAATCTGATCCGTCTACGCCATCCGAACGCGTATGAATCCACATATATCCACCTGAGTAAGTTCGGACGCGGCATCAAAAAAGGCGTCAGAGTAAAACAGGGGGACATCATCGGCTATGTGGGTAGCACCGGACTGGCTACCGGGCCACATCTGGATTTCAGGGTGTTTAAAAACGGCTCTCCCATCAACCCGCTGAAAATCAAAGCAACTCCGGCAGAGCCTATCGCGTCCCACAACAAGACAGAGTTTGCCGACACCGTTGATATGCTGCATGAAAGGCTTGCATTGAAGTCTGAGCAGATCCAGAAGTCCGTCAGTAGCAGAATGGCTGCCGTCAAGGAAGATTCGGACACGGCGACCACACTGTGAACTATCTGCTCCACCTGCTGTTTTCTGATCCCACCCCGGACTGCTATGCCGGCAATTTAATGGGAGACTTTGTCAAGGGATCACTGGACGGGCAAAACCAGCGCTTCAGCCACGGGGTTCTCCGCGGCCTGAAGCAACACAGGCACATCGACAGCTATGCCCAGGGCAATGGGATTTTCAAGCAGAGTTATCGGCGTCTTGATTCAAAATACGGCCTCTATCGCGGCATAATGGTAGATCTTTTTTACGACCATTTTGCCGCGCGTCACTGGAGCCTCTTTCATCCTCAGGCGCTACCGGATTTTGCGCAGACGATCTACGCCATCCTCAATACCCATCCCGGTCTTGTTACTGACTTCGCCACCATCGTACCACGCATGCAGCAACACAACTGGCTGGTTGCGTACACACGGATCCAGACCATAGAACGCGCCCTGGACTTCATCAGTCAGCGCGCTAAAGCCCGAGACCCTCTGCACGGTGCCATCACCCAACTGGAACGCAACTACGAGGTTCTGGAACAGGACTGCCTCCAGTTCATGGAACAGACCCTGGAGTGGATCGCTAATGAGCGCTGCAGAAGCACCTCCCCCTGGGAATTGAAAACAGATCTTTCCCGCAGAGACTAAGCGTCAGTACAGATTCTGCGCCCTTCGAGATAAAAGCGTTTTTCATCCGCTTCACCCATGGAGAAGGTCTTGCGCGGCAGGGCACCATCCTGCACGATGGTGCGGAAAAAGTCGTGCTTGGAGATGGCCGGGAGGTAGAAACCCGCACACACCGGACGCGAACCTATCTGGGTAACACTTTCTGCGCCGTGGATATAATCAATCCGCACATCTTCCTGCTCTGCCAGGTAGTTATCCAGAAAATCCTGCAGCGAACCCACCGCCAGGGTTTTGTGCGGCTCTGCAATCCGTATCAGATAGTAGTCCCCGCTCAGAACACATCCGATACAGTGATCGCTGCCCTCCTCGGCTGCGGCCATCGCGGTCAGACACGCGTCTGCGTCCGCTTGCGGCTCCAGGGCGCACTCCATCCCCGCGGTATGGAAGTATTGTTTCAGCTCCTGCTGCAAATGCTCAACATCCACATTGAACAGCACGCGATGAATCGCCTCAAACTCCAACCCCGGATCATGAATATTTACCAGTTCAACCAGAGCGTAGCGTGCCGGATGGTCCATAATCGATTCAGGGTCGGAAGTCTGCTGCTTGATCTCCTCCCACAAGGCTTTTGCGGTCGCAAAAGAGTGATTGCCATCTCCCATGGCGTACAACATCACATCTTCGTGCCCCGGATATTTGCGCTGATATGCGTGCGGATCGGCAAGATCCTTTAACGCCTGTGCCACCTGTTGCTGCAATTGCGTATCATCCACAAGGTAACCGTTTAAATGACCGCTCTCGGCATAGAGATCAAAATCGTATATTTTCTTCAACCCGGACTCAAACAGGGGCTCAATCACGGTTTTACGCGGATCGTCGATCAGCACCATGATGTGAGGCAGTTCCAGCGGGGCATTCCGCCTAACCTTGATCCGTGGAGGAAGGCGGTCCATAATGGTACCTTCGGTAGCGCGAATGAGGGAGTGCGAGCCTTTGGTGTAATCATAACGCTCCAGATCGAGTGCGACCATGAGGCCCTTGCGCTGCGGCACCATGGAAGTGCTGCGCTCTACCAACACAAACGCCGGATCCTGCTCCACCAGGGTTACGTCCTGCATATAGGCGTGCATAGTGGAGTTTATCCGGCGGATGCGTTCTTCTACATCCTCATCCTCAAGATATACCTCCGGCAGGGTCATCTTCAGTGTCGAAGGCGCGCTTCCAATAAATTCAGCGAGATCCTCCCAGTACTGAGGGTCTGAAGTATACTGATCGCAGGCGATCACTGCCCATTTCTGCATATCGATGTCGTCAGCGGGTAAAAGAATATGCGGCACCTGAAGGCCGATGTCAGGAAAGTTCATGAATATCTATCCTTGATGTATTTGATGTTCGGTCGTCTTATTTTAGAACCTGCTAAAGTCTCTGCGTTTTTTTCTTCTCGACAATTTGCCCATAATCCATCCTGCAAACAGTGTCCCCCCTCCGGCGAGAAACCATTTAACACTCACAGTGCTGAGCATAGTGCGGTTTTCCTTTTGCAGCTTGTTTAATTCCTTCTGAGCCGCATCCAGTTCATGTTGCAGACGCTTGCGCTCTTTATCCAGCATCAGGGCATTATCGGAGAGTTCGCGAATCTCTGCCAACTCCTCTTCCTTGGCTTGCAACTCCTCCTGGAGCAATTCAACTTCAGCGCGCGCCTGTTCTGCCTCCGCTACCACATCAGCATGCTCTTCAGCCTGGGCGGTTAAACGCTCAACCTCAGCCTCGAGCTCTTTGATCCGTTGGCTTTTGGGACGCTTGGTAGAGATATACTGCTTCAGCACATATCCTTCCGTGCCGTCAGCGAGGCGTACGTGCAGATAGCGCCCCTGCTCCCCCAATACCTCCATGGGCGTGTCTGTTCTCAAGGTGCGCAAGACGCGATATTCGTTCCCCATCCCCTCCCGCAGAGTAATTACCAGCTGATCTGCTACATAACGGGTTTCGGCTGCAGCCCATTGTGAAAATAGTCCAAGGGTTAAAATGCAGACCACAAGACCAGTTACAAGATATTTTTTCATAGTGTTCTCCTGGATATACTTGTGCTTAATTATTACTCAGAGGCCAATCCTGGTGAAACCCGGGGGGATAAAAGTTTTCCTTGGTACGATTAAAGTAACCGTACTGAATCCGCGGGATGCGCTTTTTTATCTCTGAGAACATCTGGGCCATGCCCACACAATCTTGCGCCGGGGGCATCGCCTGCAGATACATGAGCGGATCAATGGCCAGATTGCGCAACTGCAACATATCCACGCCGTACTCTTCGATCACTTCTATCAGTGCCTCCATCTCTTCACGCTGATCAGTGATGCCGGGAAACACCAGATAGTTGAACATCACAAACAGCCCGTGTTCTTTGGCTAGGCGCACCGATTCGAGGACATCCGCAAAGCGATACGCATGCGGGCGATAGTAGGCATTGTACACCGGCTCGCGCACTGAATTGAGGGAAACACGGATAGAATCCAACCCTGCTGCCGCAAGCGCTTCCACCTTGTGCGGCAACGAGGCGTTGGAGTTGAAGTTTATGGTTCCGCCGGCGGTCTCACGCCGCATCGCCTTGATAGCGGCGCAGATTACATCCGCCTGCATAATGGGATCGCCCTCACACCCCTGGCCGAAGGACACAATAGAATTTTCTGCTTCTTCGAGGTGCGGCACTGCTACCTGCACCAGCTCTTCCACCGTGGGAACAAACTCGATACGTTCCTGACTCGAGGGACAGCATTCGTTTTCCGCCGCCTGATAGGAGAGGCACCCCAGACAGTTGGAGTTGCATGTTGGCGAGGTAGGCAGTGGTGCCTCCCAGCGCTTCAAAAACAGATTCTTGGCGGCAAAGCAGTGATAGTCCAGGGCACAGCGCGATAACTGTAGGAGGAGGCGATTATCCGGATAGCGTTCCAGCAGCTCATCCACCCCCGGAGCAACCTCGCGGTCATCGAAATATTCGGGCTCCCACTGGGTATTGCGATCAACCTTGAAGGCGGGGACATAAAAACGTTCATCTTCAGCACACCACGCTAACGCGGTATACGCCCACAGGGGCAAGGTCTGGTGCTTGGCGGGATATTCCACTGCAGGCAGATAGGTGCGCACGTACGCCGGGGACATAAAAGCACATACCGCCTGGACTGCTTCTCCCCCCATGGAAGGAGGTAGATGGTGAACGGTCTCCTTGCTGCCGTTGCGCTTATTGATCCCCACCGGGAGCACGCCCGGCATGGTGAACAAACGGCTCCCCTCCGGCAGCGGAATCATTTCCGTATCATCCGGAACACACACTGCGTTCCCGCTCATACCGGCCATACGGTATTCGGGATGCTCAAAGATTTCGCCATCCTGTGTTGCCACCACGGTATAAAAGGTCATACCTGTTCCTTCCAAAAATCAGACGATTACCCACAAACAGCAGGGCACGTGCGCGACCAAACGCTAAACCCCAATGCTACAGCAATTACATACGGATAAACAAGTGGAATATCTGGGCAATTTAGGGAGGTTAAAGGGTGAAAATCGCTAAACCCGGAGTCTGCGCCCCCGCTGTCCCGGGATTTAATAAATACGCGATTTGCCCGACAGCATTTTTTGCTTAATTCCGCTGAGGATTTATCCTATGCTGAGGCGCATGAAAACCATCCTCACCACACTACACAGCAAATTTATCCACCCCAGCCTTGCCCTCCCCTGCCTTGCGGCATACTGTAAGGATGGATGCGGCGAGATTGCGATCCGCGAGTTCACAGTGCACGAACCGCGCGAAAACATCCTTGCCGCCCTGCTGGAAGAACACCCGGATGTGATCGCCTTTTCAGTATACATCTGGAATCGTTGTGAAATTCTCGCTCTGGTGGATGCGATCCATGTCGCGGCGCCGTCTCTCCGGATTATCCTCGGGGGCCCGGAGATAAGTTATCCTGAAGCTGATATCTGGGAAAAACACCCCGGCATCAGTGCCATCATACACGCCGAAGGGGAACGCCCCCTGCGCACCCTACTTCAGGCCTGGAATGGGGCGGAGCCTGTGCCTGCGTCCCGAGGGCTGAGTATACGCTGCGCGGATGAGATCGTATCGAGCCCGGAAGCACTCCTGCTTGAAGATCTGGATCAACTCCCTTCGCCGTATGCTCTGGGTCTAATTGAGTGTGAGCGCGGCTTTGTATACTACGAAACCAGCCGTGGGTGCCCCTACAGCTGTGCGTTCTGCATGAGTGCCCTCGACACCCGGGTGCGCAGTTTCTCCATGCCCAGAATCAAGGAGGATCTCCTCCTTTTAATGGAGCAGGAAGTGCCGAAAATCAAGCTGGTGGATCGCACTTTTAACTACAACCCCCGGCGTGCACGCGAAATCTTTGCCTTCATCCCCCAACACAACCCCTGCAGCCATCTTCACTTCGAGATAGGGGCTCATCTGCTCGATGCCCCTACGCTTGAACTTTTGCAGCAGGTGCCCGCAGATATGTTTCAGTTTGA
>JAWOFA010000040.1:0-5790 GCA_046482505.1 Desulfuromonadaceae bacterium
ATTATCAGGGTGGGGAAGCCACGCACTCTGTATTTTTTGGCTAATCTTTCATTTGCAGCAGACTGTTCCTGGCTTAGCTGCTCTTTCCTGGGGAAGTCAACCTTTACCAAGACAAGTTCCGCCGCAGCAAATTCAGCGAATTCTGAAGTCGAAAATACGTTGGTATCCAGTTTGATGCACCAGGGACACCAGTCGGAACCAGTGAAGTTTATCAGTATATGTTTATCGTTTTTGGCAGCGATCTGCTGGGCTTTATCCATATCAGTATGCCAGTTCAGCTCTGAAGATGACCACGCCGTTGTTGTATAAAAAAAGGTTAAAACGATTAGCAGGGCAGTCTTGAGGTATGCAGTAGGTATAAAATTTTGCATAGGGGTCCTTTAAGTTTGATTGGGTCCGGGGTTATCCTGCGTAGCTATTGAACCACGCCCTTTCTTCAAAGGGTTTCTTCTCCTTGCGTGGTCCCTGCTCCATGGGTTTTCCTACTGGAAGTAGAATCTGAACCTTCTTGGTTGCGGGAAGATTTATCAGCTCAGCGACTCTGTCTGCGCGCTTTTCAGTCCTTAGCCACCCATCTATCCAAACTGACGCATAGCCCATGCCGGTGATTGCCAAGAGAATATTTTCCACTGCTGCGGCACAATCTTCAAGCTGAAAATCGTAGCCTTCGTAGATTTTATCCGGCTTTTTATCCACTATACATGCGATCATAGCCGGGGCTTGCTGCATTGCTTTATTTGCCGGATGTATCTTATGCAACTGTTCAAGAATACTGGGGTTGTCAATAATGACAAATTGGGTGGTCTGTGCGTTTTTACCTGAAGGTGCCTTGAGTCCGCATTCCACAATCTTATGCAGCTCTTCACGTGGGATCTGCGTTTGTTCCATGGGGCCACGATAGCTGTGGCGTTCTTCGATAGCTCTAAATATATCCATATGGTTTCCTCCTTTCATCTACACTGCAATGCAGGAGTAGCAAGGTTAGGTCACGCTGTTCCGGCCCGACTCCTTGGCTGAGTAAAGCGCTTCATCTGCTTTTTTCAACATACTTTCCACATCATCTGTATCCTGATCTAACACCGCCACTCCAATACTTATGGTGGAATTGAATGTCATGTCAGCAAAGGTGAAGGGGTGATCGCAGATGGACTTGCGGATGGTCTCAGCTACTTGATAGGCATGTTTTTCTGCCGTTTCAGGCATGATGATGCAGAATTCGTCACCACCGTAGCGTATAAGGGAATCTGTTTTACGGATATTTGTTGTTATGCGCTGACAGATGGTTTTCAAGGCGTAATCGCCGCATGGGTGCCCGTAGCAGTCATTGATGTTTTTAAACAGGTCTACATCGATCATTAACAAAGACATACCATGGTTGTAACGCCGGCAGCGTTCTATCTCCTTGACCAGATGTGATTCCATGTAGTTTCGGTTGTAAACCCCGGTCAGTTGATCGGTGTTGTTCATCATGACCAGTTTCTTCTGATAAGACACAACCTCGGTAACATCCTGCACCGAAATATAGAGCATCTCAACTTCGTTATCTTTATTGCGTAACGGTCCCATAGAGCAACTCTGCTGCATATGGTCGAATGAATCCGCCAGAGATCCAGGTGCCGGCATGGGGAAGAGATACTTATGTAAGCGCTGGGAAAAGTAGCAGAAATTACCGAATTGCAGGACAGTCTTGCAGTTTCTTTTGAAGTGAGGCTGCTCCAGTTCCGGGAAATGGGTGAAAAGGGAGGTGCCGACAATTTCATCTGCAGGTATTCCGCTATGCATTGCCATCCACCTGTTCCAGTACTTGACTGTCATCTCCCGGTCAATTACCAGTAGTCCGTTATTTATGGTGTCAAAAATCTGTGCAAAAATCACATGAACGACTCCAGAAAGGTCTGCAGTGCCTTTTTCAGCCACTGAATGGAACGCTGCTTGGTTATCAGGAACAGGTAGCCCTCCACGTTCTGTTGTTCAAAGCGGAATACTGTGCGAATCGAAATCGCAAAACTCTCCTCATCTACCGGGAACTGAGAAGGGGTTGACTGGCTAAGGTCCTGAACTATCAGTCGCGGAGGATCGTAGGTCACAAAGTCCGAAAGCAATTCGGTAATTTTGCCGATACATGCGCCGATAAGTATATTGCCCACCTCGATCAGGGTTTCCTGCTCGAGTGTGTCCATGTCCACGTTGTAGGTATCTTCGGCATTATCCTGATTAAAAAGTTTGATCAACTCTTTTTCCGCCCCCGAAGGGAAGATCAGCAATGCCTGTCCGCTGAATTTACCCAGAAAATTCTGTTCAATGAGGTTGACTGCACTGGATCCGTCCATCTCATTGATGAAGTATTGGGGGAGGTTACGCCCCTGAACCACTTTAATATTAGGGACACTAAGAATTACAAATATATCAATTACTTCGGCAAGTTCTGCAGTTGCCTGGCCGAAAGCGATATTCATAACCTCCTGCAGAATGTCCTTCTCTTCAGAAGAGAAAACCTGTTCAGCTTCGGTGTTCATCGCTGCACCTTTGCAAATGCTTCAGAGCCGCGTTCAAGAGCTTCAGCGAGAGACTTTTTTGATGGCGGCTTTTTCATAGTGTACAAAGCCCCCAAGTCATTTACCCGTTGAATAACCTTTTCCTGAATATCTGCTGTAGACACTATTACAACTGCGTCAGGATCCAGAGAGCGAATGCTTTCCAGAGCTTCAAAGCCATTCATAACCGGCATGGTCAGATCCATTAACGTCAGATCAGGTTTGTGGGATTTATACTTCTCCACGCCTTCCTGACCATTCCCGGCTTCATATATCTGTAAACCATGCTCTGACGGTAAGCACTTTTTTATGATCATCCGTGCTACCGGAGAGTCGTCAACAATGAGTAAACTCTTCAGCATATGTGGGGTTCTCCGGTTCTCTAATTTTCACAACAGGTTTTATTTGAAAATGAATGGAGATTCTAGCACAGATGGGTATGTGTAATAAACAGCTAATCGAAAAAACATGTACGGTGCTTCGGTCGCTATTCAGGTATAAGTGTACTGTTTTCTGTGTCGCAACATAGTGAAACAATTGCTTTATATCCCCGAGGGTGGGATGGTTGCAGAGTTTGCGGGTTGCATTGTTTCGCGCATCGTTATGTATATAGAGCTATTTCCTGAGTGGCAGGGTTTCGGTAGCTTCTCGGAATGCAACCAGAGAGAAACTCAAAGGGAACATGCTTAAAAATGGAATCGACGCCCAGCCCATCGCAGGCACCAGTGTGACCGGCAGGCAGGAATAAACAATAAGGACGGTATAAAACGCAAGACGTGACACCGAGCTGCGTACAGATAGAAGGGGAATGATGGAAGATCCTTTTCTGCTCTGAACGCCGTATTTTGCGGTGCGATTAAAGGTGCCGCCGCGCCGGAATAAGCCCGCTAATGATGCTGCAGCCAGACTGGGGGAAACCCCCAGGGTTAAGAGAGGAAGCAGTGGCAGCCAGCGCACATGCCTGAATCCTGTTGTGCTGTAGGCATAGCAGAAAAAATAGCTCAGGATGGCACCGCATGCGAGGAGGAACAGGGGCAGGTCAATGAGCAGGGCTTCAGCTGTGCCTATGGGGCCACGCCCGAGGAGGGCGGGGTAGAGAGTCAGGCTCGCAACAGCCCCACATACCCAGCCGAAATTGGCGAACAGATGCGCGCATGCTTCAAGCTTTACCAAGAGGGGCTGTTTGGCTTTCAGTACTGCAGGGAGGATCTTGCGTGCCGTCTGAATCGAACCCTTGGCCCATCGTTGCTGCTGGGTACGGAAATCAGCCAGGTTTATAGGCAGTTCCGACGGCACTACAACATTATCTACGTATTTGAAGTGCCAGCCGCGGAGCTGGGCACGGTAGCTCAGATCCAGGTCTTCTGTGACCGTATCTGACTTCCAGCCTCCGGCATCAGCAATGGTACACTTACGCCAGATCCCTGCAGTACCGTTGAAGTTGAAAAAAACACCCAGAGAGTTGCGCACCTGGTGTTCAATGCCGAAGTGAGGTCCGAGGAGCAAACCCTGTACACGGGTGAGCCATGAGGTCTCTCGATTCAGAAACCCCCAGCGTGCTTGTACCATCCCTGTATCCGGGGTGGAGAAATGGGGCAGTATGCGACGCAGAAAATCTTTTTCAGGCACAAAGTCGGCGTCAAAGATGGCAATAAACTCTCCCCTGGCACTTCTCAGCCCTTCGGCCAGAGCTCCGGCCTTATATCCCGTGCGTTCAGTGCGGCGCAGAACCTCGATATTGATCCCCTGTTTACGCCACATTGCGCTCGCGGAATCAACAATAGTACGGGTCTCATCCGTGGAATCGTCCAGCACCTGAATATGCAGATGTTCTGCAGGCCAATCAAGTTGAGCTGTCGCATCAATGATGCGTTTCGCCACGAATTGTTCGTTGTACATGGGCAGTTGCACTGTGACCGTGGCTGAAGTGCAGTCAACGCTTACAGGGAGAACATCCTCATGCGTCAGCTGTCTCAGCTTATGCCAGTGATACAGCATCCACAGACGATGACAGCCGTACAGTGCGAGCAAGCCCATGGCGGCAAAATGGATCCACATCAATATGTTTATCAGCGTATTCATAGCGCGTTGTTTAGCACAGGTGGAGGTAGAAAATACAATAGATTTTATCCATACAATTACGCAAAACTATCGGATAAACTTATTGGACATATTTGTAACTCTTGTTGTATATCTCACTCCCGACTGCCATGAAATATTTGCATATCACATTTACTCAAAACCGGGAGGCGTTAATGCTACAACTCATGCAACAACAAGGGCTTAAACCATCAAAGCGTACGTGCACCACAGGCGCAATGCTTATAGCTGGCATATTTTTGATTTTTGCAACGGCCGGCACCGTCTGCGCCGGCTCCTGGACCATGCCGGTCGGAAAACTCTACACCCGCATGGCGTACAGTGAATATGAGGCGCAGCGTTATTTCTATGAAGATGGTTCATCCAAAGCGTATGCTCCGCGAGATGGTAAGAATCGTGACTTTGACTATGATGAAAAGACATGGTCGTTTTATTCGGAATACGGTCTGATGGAGGGACTGACGTTGATAGGTTCTTTTGATTACAAGGAAACGGAATGGACCTTCCAATCCGGAGGCAGAGTAGGAGCTCCTGTCTCGATAGATAAAACGGCAAAATCAAGTGGAATTGCAGATATAAATCTCGGATTCCGTTATCGCCTTATTGATATGGATGCAGGAGCATTGTCTATACAGACTTTATACAAGAGTGCAGAGGCTTATGATCACAAAGATGAAAATCTCAGTACGGATATCCGACTGGGTGATGCGCAAGACGACTTAGAAATGCGCTTACAGTTTGGTCACTCCCTGTATCCGCATGTACCTGGATATTTTAATGTTGAGGCAGGTTATCGCTGGCGGAGCGAGTATATGGCAGATGAGTTTGTTTATCTTCTTGAAGCGGGTGTAGATGTATCAGAAGCAATCTACTTGCGGACTAAACTGGATGGAAGAGCAAATGTAGGTAACGGTGATGACCCGTATCCCAATGAAACTGATGCAAATGCAAATGAAATTGACCTTGGCAAACTCGAAATAACAGCAGGTTACAAGCTGACATCTCGTCTGGCTGTTGAAGCCAGCTATTTCAACGAGCTTTACGGTGCCAGTACCACCAATGGTGAAACATGGTCTCTTGCCCTTGCAGCAACGCTATTTTGATCCCTGCTTATTTTAAATTTAAGCTCTTTCATGCGGCGCACAGCCATAAGGTT
>JAWOFA010000078.1:0-9720 GCA_046482505.1 Desulfuromonadaceae bacterium
TCCCGCGCTCAAAGAGGGACTTTCCGGTTCAGAGCATTTCCACTTTACATTCGCAGATAAGAGTTGCAACGCCACGGTTTTGCAGCTCAAGGATTATGAAGCGCAGCAGAACTGGAAGAATCCTGCGGTCGGCAAGGTAATAGTATGGCAGGATATCAGCGCCCGGATTGACGATTATAAAGACACCGTTGCCAGTCTTGTCTGGTATGGTGTGTTTCTCTTTTTTGCCCTTGAAGGCTGTATTTATCTGGGGCTCTACCTGGTGAGCAGCAAACTCAAAAAGGAGCTCGAGCATCAGCGGAGCCTCGAGCGCGTGAGTGGGAAGGCTATTGAGGCTGCAGGGAGTCTGGGGCAGGTTGAACAACAGCCTCAACTTCAGCTCAGTCGCATACTGCAGGATCAACTCGAGGACGCGGTTGGGCATCTCGGGGCAGAATTCGGAATGTTTGTGGGCGCGCCCCATTCTGACGGAGAACTCCGTATCCTTGCTCTCTCGGATATGGTGTGGTCCACTGTGCAGAGTGCGGGTCGCTATGAGCGTGCCCGCATCCAGCTTATGCAGCAGGGATATATCCCCGTAAAAATGGAGAGGAATATCCTGGTTCAGACCATGGAGTCAGGCACATTACAGGTTCTTGAGCATCTTGAATGCAATCGTGATGTTATCCCTTTCCTGCCTGAGGGGCATCCGCCTGTGCGCAATGGCATCCTGGTTCCCGTCAGAGGAGCTGACGTCGTGCTGGGGCTCCTGGTTCTGGCTAACCGTTCGCATGGATTCGGCACCAATGAGCAGATTATCGCCAAAGCGTATGCCGATGCGGCAGCGCTGTTGATGCATTCCGATCTGCGCGAAGTAGAGCGCTTAAGTGCACTTGAAACCGCGCGTGTTAAAGAGGAGCTATTCCGCAATCTGAACCATGAATTGCGTACCCCCCTCAATGTCATTAATGGCATGAGTGAGGAACTTGCCCAAACCAGGCTTGATACCATTCAGTCGCACAGTCTGAAGCGGATAACCGAGGCGGCACGGCGTTTGACCCGCATTATGCAGGAGGTGCTTTTTCTCGCTGGACTCGATGCCGAGGACAAGGGGAGTATTAAGACCGCCCCATTTCGCCCTTCGTCTCTGCTCACGAGCATCGTGGCGGAATTTGAGTCAAAAGCCCGCGAACGCGGGATTGTGCTGTGCGCCAGTTGTGATGATGGACTGACCGCCCGTTTTAACGGCGACAGCGAAAAAATTACCCTGATATTGCGTCAGCTCGTGGGAAATGCTATCAAATTCAGTCGCGATACCGAAGTGCATCTAAGTATCAGGGATGTGACAGAATCACCGGCCTCAGGTAGCGGCAGGGGCGAGCCATGTACCCTCCGTTTTGCGGTAACAGATCACGGCATTGGGATTCCCCCCGAACAGCAAGAGCTCATCTTTGAGCCCTTCTATCAGTGCGATAGCTCACGTGTACGCGAATTTGAAGGCGCGGGGCTGGGCTTGAGCGTGGCGCGTAAAGTAGCAGTGATCCTCGGAAGCGAGATCAAGCTCGAGAGTGAAGTAGGGGTAGGGAGCACCTTCTATTTTGACCTAGATTTGGCCCCGAGTTTAGCTGAACATGTGAATGACATGCGTGCTGCAGATAAAGAGACGGTTGCTGAATACGAACCAAAAAGGCAACAGCGCGAACACGGGGAAGAAGCGCAACTGCTGAAACTGCTGAAGGAACTCGAAGAGCCTCTGATTCACTCGCGCCCGAGCCCCTGTAATGTTATAGCCTCAAAGTTGGAGGCTAAAAGATGGCCGGCCCCATTCGCATCGGAAGTGGACAAACTGACAAGTTTTATGGATAAATATAGATATCCTGAAGCCCTGGATATCCTCCATAGACTCCAGATTCAACTTGAGTATCTGGAAACGGATACTGAGAAGGACAGGCCCAAAGGATAGCGCCATCCTGAGACCCAAAGCGTTTTAACCATGATGTGCAAAACATCACATAAAGCTAAAATATACAGTTTTAGGGGGATTGACTGATATGTGGAGATGGAAGAAATCGGACTCACGCCACATGGAACAAGAGACTGCCGAGCAGAAAGGTGTTGGGGGGGAAGCGTCTACAGCACCCTGGGAGGATCCCGGTGAGGGGCTTGAAGCCAAAAAGCAGATTCTGATTGTAGATGATAACGATTTTAATATCGATACCCTGGTAGCAGCCTTGGGAGATGAATACGATCTGCGCGTAGCCCTCGACGGTCAGTCAGCTCTGGATTTGATTGAGCAGGGCGCTGAACTCCCCGATCTGATCCTCCTGGACATCATGATGCCGCGCATGGATGGTTACGAGGTGTGCCGACGCCTGAAAGCGAGTGAGCGTACCAGTGGAATCAAGATCCTGTTTCTCACTGCAATGGATGATGACGAAGATCAGGAGAAGGGGTTGCGCCTCGGGGCGGATGACTACATTGTCAAACCGTTCAGCCCCTCAATTATACGTGCACGCGTACATACCCATCTTAAACTTAAAGAATATCGCGACCACCTGCAGGAAAAAGTGGAGCGCAAGACCGAACAGCTGCGTCACGCCCAGGAGGCGATCATCGCAAGTATGGCGGTCATGGCGGAACGCCGCGACCCGGAAACCGGGGCTCACATCCAGCGCACTAAAGCGTATGTGAAGACGCTCGCATATGCGATGGCGCAGGAGCTGCCGGATAAACTTTCACGCACCACCATCTCCATGCTGGAGCAGGCGGCCCCTTTGCACGATATCGGCAAGGTTGCGGTGCCGGATCATGTGTTGTTCAAGCCCGGGCCTCTGACCAGGGAGGAGTTCGAAATAATCAAGGATCACACCACCTTCGGTGCGGATATCATCCGCAAGACCGAGATGATAGTGGGGGATAACCCCCTGTTGAAGATTGCGGAACAGATTGCCTGCTGTCACCATGAAAAATGGGACGGGAGCGGGTACCCGCATGGCTTCAAAGGTGAGGAGATCCCCCTGGCTGCGCGTCTGATGAGTATTGCCGATGTATATGATGCCCTCATCAGCGAGCGCCCGTATAAAAAGGCATTCAGCCATGAAAAGGCCGTGGACATTATTCTCCACGGCGATGATCGCACGCGTCCGGAGGAGTTCGATCCTATGTTGTTGCTCTGTTTTGAGCGCATTCATCCACAGTTTGATGAGATAGCGCATGCTTTTGTAGACTGATAATCTCTATCCATCTGCTTTTATTTCTTATTTCCGGACAAGCATAAACCGGTAACGGGTTGTTGCAATAAGTCGAGGTTTTAAGCGCGGTGGAGATCGAATCTCTGAAGGGCTAGTTAGCCTCAGATCCACAGGTGTATCCGGTTCAGGTGCTGATAAAGCGGGTAAATGATTTAAAAATAGGTTCGTTTGCTTGGGGGAACGTATATTCGTGGCCTTCTCTTTTAAGGTGCTTTTCGTATGCACAATGGCAATTCATTTCTGCGGCAGAAGTTCCGCCAACTCTCCATCCCCCAGACCCTGGTATTGTACTATTCCCTCGCGATTCTCCTGGGTGCGGTATTGCTTGCGACTCCGTTCGCGGCCCACGGTCAACCCCTCTCTTTTCTGGATGCGCTCTTTACCGCGACCTCGGCCCAGTGTGTCACCGGTCTCATTGTTGTGGATACCGGCACCAAGCTCACCCTATTCGGCCAGCTGGTGGTTCTGTTTCTGATCCAGATCGGCGGGCTGGGGATTATGACCTTTTCCGTGTATCTGTTCATTTATCTGCGGGTGGGGGTGAGTACGCGCGGGCGCTGGATAATCAACGAAACCCTGATGCACTCCCCCATCGGCACCTGGCGCGAACTCATCAAGAGCATTTTCATGTTGACCCTGGTGATTGAAGCCCTCGGCGCGCTCCTGCTCGCATGGGTCCTGGTGCCGCAGCTCGGACTGTGGGAGGGGATATACAGCGCCATCTTTCACTCCATCTCGGCTTTTTGCAATGCCGGGTTTTCCCTCTTCAGCGACAGCATGGTGCAGTTCAGCGGCAACAGCCTGCTCAACGCCACCCTGATTGCTCTGATCGTCCTTGGAGGGATCGGTTTTCTCGTCCTGCGCGAACTTCTGGACGTGGGAGCGCAGTGGCGCAAACACCCGCGTAAGCCGCTGCGTATCTCCCTGCACAGCAAAATAGTCCTGGTAGCGAGTGCGTTTCTGATTGTGTACGGAGCCCTGATGATTGCGTGGCTGGAGCAGGACAACACCCTTGCGGGTCTCTCGCTTCTGGAGGGATTCTGGACCTCGCTGTTCCAGTCGGTTACCACGCGCACTGCCGGGTTCAACACCCTCGATCTGGCCCAGTTCCGCGCCCCGACCCTGTTCCTCATGATCTTTCTGATGTTTATCGGCGCCTCTCCGGGTTCTGCCGGCGGGGGGATTAAAACTACGAGCATGGCGCTGTTTTTTGCGGTTTTTTACAATCGCCTGCGCGGTAGCCGCCATGTGACTCTGTTCCGCCGCACCATTCCAGATGAAGCGATAACTAAGGCGCTGGCACTGACGCTCCTCGCATTTATCCTTATCGGAATAGCGATTTTTTTCCTCATTATTGCACATGCTCCGGATATGGCGCATGAAGGCGAACGCGAATTTTTGAGCTACACCTTCGAGGCATTTTCCGCCTTCAGTACCGTGGGGCTTTCCGTGGGGGCAACGGCAGAACTCAATAGTGCAGGTAAAATGGTGGTTATTGCGTTGATGTTTGTAGGGCGCGTGGGGATGCTCACGATGGCATTTGCCATCGCCGGAGGGGTGAACCGCTTTGCGCCGCGCTATGCAGAAGAAAATATAATGATCGGTTGATATTAGGAGGTACAGGTGAAACATAAAAAGAAATTTGCCATTATCGGGCTGGGGCACTTTGGCTTCCATGTGGCTTCTGTCCTGTATGAGGAGGGGCACGAAGTAACCGCCATTGACCTCAACAAAGACAAGGTTCAGGCCGTGAAAGACGTAAGCTCTTTTGCGATTGTGGGGGATGCGGCGAACAAGGAATTCCTCGAGGCTCAGGGGGTCAAGGATATGGAGGCCGTGGTGGTATCCACCGGATCGCGTTCACATCTGTCCACGTTGATCACCCTGTATTTAAAGGAGCTTAATGTGCCGCGGATTCTGGTGAAGGCGATCAGTGAGGATCACGGGCGCATTCTGGAGCGCATCGGCGCCTCTGATATTATCTACCCCGAAAAAGATATGGCGATCCGTGTGGCGCGCAACATCAGCAGTCCCAATATCCTGGAGTATATCCCCCTCGCCGAGGAGTACTCCCTCTCGGAGATGTCGGCTGCAAAGGGTCTGCGCGGTAAGAGTCTTATAGAATTGGATCTGCGAAATAAATTTCACATTACGGTTATTGCCATCAAGGATGTTCTCACCGATGAATTTATTCCCAACCCTGCGCCGGACTACAAAATCAAAGACAGTGATGTGTTGATCGTACTGGGGAAAACCGATGATATCGACGCCGCTCTGGATAAGTTGGTGCAGGGGTAGTATCTCTCAGGCTTCACCGCTCAGAGAGTAGGTTACGTCAAATAGTTCTTCATCGATATTATCCTGGCGCTTGCGGTGGTAGAGCCCCTGCAAATCTTCGCGCTGCTCGTCGATGTTCTTTTCCGCGCGCTGCATCGCAGCGAGGCGCGCGCTGTTTTCACTCGCGAGTCCCTCTGCACACGCCCGAAACAGAGAGATAAACAGGTATTCACGCACCAGAGCCTGGAGACACGCTTCCTCCGGGCCCCAGATTTCAGGGAGGGCGGAGGTGGGCCAGGTGCGCTCCCGCAGGCGCTGATGCCACGCCTGCTCCAGGGGGAGAATCTGTTCAACGGTTGGGGTGTAGCGTGATCCCCCTTCGAGCTTATTGTAGCCCGCCACCATACCCGCCATCCCACTGCTTATTCCTGCAGGGGACTGGAACAGGGTGGCATATTCGAGCAGGATCTCATTGCACGTTGAGGTGATCGCCTCCACGGTAGTGGGGGTCGATACATGGCGCGCTATGTCGAATCCTTTTGCTCCGAGTTCATCTTGCATTCGCTCTCCCATGCTTACCAGATGGATGGGGTTCTGTTGGCTGCGGAGGTATTCTTCCACTCGGGTTGCGAGCTTTTGATTGAAGTCTCCCACCATTCCCTGATCGGAACCGATAGCGAGGACGAGTACCTGGCGGGGTTTTGTTTTTCCTCCGTGTTCTATCAAGTCGGTGGAGATATTCCCCCGGCGCAGACACGCCGCCAGGCCTAATTCCACACTCCCGCTGTAGTGCTGCAGCGACTGCACCGCATCCTCATACTGCCCGATATTGGAGGCCGCAAGTGCCTTCATGGTGTGCACTACGCTCCCCAGATTGCCGATGGTGTCGAGCTGACGTCTGAGATGGAGGAGGGAATCGCTCATGCAGAATCTTCTCCTGGTGCATCATCGCTTTTATCCTCAGCAGCATCAGAGGCAAAATGGGTTAAGGCCTGTTCAACCTTTTCTCTGATCTGTTGCAGATGGGGATTGGTATGTTCTTGATCCTGCAGGACTTCGTCGATATCCCCGGGTTCGAGGTCGTGGGTAATGTTACGCATGGCGTGACGTACCGTCTCCTGCGCGGCTTCCATCTCTTCGAGCGGAATGGAGTCGAACATCCCCCTATCCAGGGCCTGAAGGGTGGCAATCTGCTCCAGAGTGGGCACGGGCGCGTATTGCTGCTGTTGCAGACACGCGCGGATCCGCTGTCCGTGCGTGATGCTCTCACGCGTGCTTTTATCCAGGCGGGTGCCGAAACGCGCGAAGTTCTCCAACTCCTCGAACTGGGCGTAGGCAAGTTTCAGGGAGCCTACAATGGCACGATACGCCGGGTACTGTGCTTTTCCGCCCACGCGCGATACTGAGGTGCCGATGTCGATGGCTGGAAGTTGTCCCTTTTCAAACAGACGTGGGGATAGATATATCTGTCCATCGGTGATGGAGATGAGGTTCGTGGGAATATACGCGGACAGATTACCCGCCTCGGTTTCCACAATGGGCAGGGCGGTGAGAGAGCCCCCACCCCGCTCGGACTTCAAATGGGTCGAGCGCTCCAACAGGCGCGAGTGGAGGTAGAAGATATCGCCGGGGAACGCCTCGCGCCCCGGTGGGCGGCGGAGCAGAAGGGAGAGTTCCCGATATGCGCGCGCATGGTGGGTGAGGTCATCGTATACAATGAGGACATCTTCCCCCTGGTTCATGAACTCTTCGGCAATGGTGGTAGCGGCGTAGGGGGCGATATACGCCATCCCCGGCGGGTCGCTCCCTTCGGTTACCACCACGGTGGTGTATTCCATGGCACCGTGTTCTTCGAGCGCGGCAATCACCCGGGCCACGGCGGCGGCGCGCTGCCCGATGGCGCAGTAGATGCAGCGCACATTGTGGTGTTTCTGGTTGATGATGGTATCCACCCCGATGGCCGATTTCCCGGTCTGGCGATCCCCCAGGATCAGCTCGCGCTGCCCGCGCCCGATGGGGATCAACGCATCAATCGCCTTGATCCCGGTCTGGAGGGGCGTGGTGACCGGGGCGCGATCCATGATGGGGGGTGCAGGACGTTCAATGGGACGCTGAGAAAGCCCGTGGAGGGGAGCGCCTCCATCCAGCGGTTCCCCGAGGGGGTTAATCACCCGCCCCAGGAGGGTGTCTCCCACCGGAACCTCCATCACCTTCCCGCTGCGGCGCACGCTCGCGCCGGTTTGCAGGCTCTCGTTACTCCCCAGGAGGACTACCCCCACTTCGTCGGGGTCGACATTGAAGGCGATCCCCTTCACCCCGTGGTCGAAATTGAGCATCTCCTCGAAGCCCACTCCGGGCAAGCCCTTCACCTTCGCAATGCCGGTACCTACGGTGCTGACGCGACCCCTTTCCTGTACCTCCAGGGTTGGTTCAATGTCCTCGCGGGTGCGGGCGAAGCTGGTGCAGGCCTGCTGTAGCCATGGCGGAATTTGCTCTGTATGGTTACTCACGCTGATGTCTCCTGTGACGCGGAAGTCTTCTGCGGTGTGGATTTCGGGTTTTGATGATCTTGTCCCTGGTCCTGATTTTGCTCCTGCTTCTGTCCTGCAGCGCTGATCTCTTCGAGCTGGTGTTGCAGCCTTTGTTCCATCTGCTCCAGATAGGTATCCAGACTCCATTTGAGACTGTAGTCCTCCCACAGCAGTTCTATGCCGCAGGTCATTTCCGCATCGTGACTGAAGTTGAGAGTATTCAGTTCTAATGTCCTGTTCAGCGCAGTGCGAAGGCTCTCCTGTGTTTTCTCATCCAGAGGAAAGCTGGTTTTGAGCTCCGGGTCCGTTTCGGTGTTGGCGCTGATGCGCTCGAGTTCTTCGCGCTGTGCGGGCGCAAGGTGCTCGAGGCGCGCCATGAAATGGCGTACCATCTGCTGTTCCAGTTCCTGCTCCGCCAGGTCGCGCAGGGCGTGGCTCACGGCGGTGTGCAACTGCTGGAGGACGCAGTCGCGCAGGTGGGTATGTACCTGCTGGCGTTCGATGTGCAGCTGCTCGCGCCACTGCTCCTTCTGCGCTTCGATTTCGCTGCGCGCCTGCTCCAGTTCCTTCTCTTTATGTTCACGCGCGTCGGTACGAGCCTGCTCCATAAGCGATTCACGCTGCTGTTGCAGTTCGCGTTGTTCTTCTTCCAGATCCTGTTTCAACTCCTGCGCCCGGTCTTGCTCCTCCTGCGCTTGTTGTTGCTCTTCCTGCAGGCGTGCCTCGCGTGCGTCGATGGCGCGCAGAACCGGCTGGTAGAGGAAGCGCTTCAGGAGCCATACCAGGATCAGAAAATTGATCAGCTGTGCTATGACGGTAAAATTGTCAATCAACATGGATTAACCTCCCCAGCGTTTACCCCCCCAGTGCGGCGGCAACCTGGTTCCAGAACGGATTGGCGAACAATACAATCATGGATACTACAAAACAGTAGATCGCCGTAGATTCTATCATTGCGAGGCCCACAAACAGCGTGCGGGTGATGGTGGAGGCGGCATCGGGCTGCTGCGCCAGCGCACTCAGGGCGGTGCTCACCGCGCGCCCCTCCCCCAGAGCGGAGCCGATGGAGCCGATGGCGATGGTGATACCGGCGGTGAAGATCGAGACCAGGGCTATCCAGATATGTGCTTCCATGTATAATTCTCCTTATTGTTATTTAGGGTTTATGTCAGCTCCTGGGTGCTGGTGGCGGCGGCGATATACACCGTGGCCAGGACCGCGAAAATATAGGCCTGAATCATCCCGGTGAGCAGGCCGAGGATGTTGAGTAACAGCGGAAAAAACAGCGGTGCCACGATGAGGAGGATCGCGCCGATCATGGAGGCGCTCATCATGTTCCCGAACAAACGTACCGCCAGTGCCAGGGTGCGGGAGAATTCCGAGATAAGATTGAAAGGGAGCATGATCCACACCGGCTGCAGATACGAGGCCAGATAGCGCCTGAGACCGCGGGTGCGGATGCCGCATAATGGCACCGCGACAAACACGGCAACCGCGAGCGCAGCAGTGGTGGAGAGTGAGCCGGTGGGGGGTTGATACGCGGGGAAGATCACCCCCAGATTGGCCACCGCAATGAAAAGAAACAGGGTGCCGATGAAGCTGATATAGGTACGTGCAGGGCGCAGTCCTATATCCTGGAGTTGTTCGACAATGGTTATCACGATGATTTCGAGGATATTCTG
>JAWOFA010000117.1:0-15862 GCA_046482505.1 Desulfuromonadaceae bacterium
CCAGGTGGGGATGCTGGCCGGCACCGCTGTGTATGTCAATGCCGGCACCCACCTGGGCGAGATCGAAAATCTGAATGGTATTATTTCACCCGAGCTCCTGATCTCTTTCACCCTGCTGGGGGTTTTCCCCTTCTGGCACGCAGAGGAGTAGATCTTATGCAGAAACGTCGAGAACTGAAGAACTACCCGAAACCCAAAACCTTCGATTACAACGTCATCGTCATCGGTGCGGGTTCAGCCGGGCTCGTGTCGAGCTACATAGCGGCAGCGACCAAAGCCAGGGTGGCGCTGATTGAAAAGAACAAGATGGGCGGAGACTGCCTGAACACCGGATGCGTGCCGAGTAAGGCGCTGATCCGATCGGCCAAAATGCTATCCTACGCGCGCAGAGCTGAAGAATTCGGCTTTCGTAACATCGAAACCGAATTCGATTTCGCCGAGGTGATGGAGCGTGTACAGCGGACAGTAAACAAGGTGAAGCCCCACGACTCGATAGAGCGTTATACCGATCTTGGTGTCGACTGCATCCAGGGTGAGGCTCAGATCACATCTCCTTACACGGTAGAGGTCAATGACAAAACCCTGACCACAAAAAGCATTATAGTTGCCACCGGAGCATCGCCCTTTGTGCCGCCCCTGCCCGGCCTCGATACAATTGACTATCTCACCTCCGATACCCTCTGGAATCTGCGCGAGCTGCCGGAGCGCCTCGTGGTCCTCGGTGGCGGCCCCATCGGGTGTGAAATGACACAGGCCTTTGCGCGTTTCGGCTCCAAAGTTACTCAGATAGAAATGGGATCTCAGATCATGGGGCGGGAAGATCATGATGTTGCTGCTTTAATACACGAGCGTTTTGCCGCCGAGGGAGTGGAGGTTCTCACCCAGCATGCGGCGAAACATGTATTGACCGAGGGGAAAGAGAATATACTGGTGTGTGAACATCAGGGCAATGAAGTGCGTATCCCCTTCGAGCGGATGCTGGTTGCGGTGGGGCGCAAACCCCATACCAGCGGATTCGGTCTTGAAGAGCTGGGGGTGCATCTGAGCGAACGCGGCAATATCGACACCGATCCGTTTCTGCGCACCAACATCCCCACCATCTTCTGCGCCGGAGATGTCGCCGGACCGTATCAGTTCACCCACACCGCCGCGCACCAGGCGTGGTACGCGTGCGTCAACGCCCTGTTCGGCACGTTCAAGAAATTCAGGGCCGACTACAGCGTCATCCCATGGTGCACCTTCACCGATCCGGAAGTAGCCAGGGTTGGTTTGAATGAAACTGATGCGCGTGCGCAGAACATCGAACATGAGGTGAGCATATTCAAACTGGGTGAGCTTGATCGCGCCATTACCGAAGAGGAGACAGATGGCTGGGTCAAGATCATTACCCCGCCCGGTAAGGATAAAATCCTCGGAGTCACCATTGTCGGCACCCATGCCGGAGATCTGCTAGCCGAATATATCCTCGCCATGAAGCACGGTATCGGCCTCAACAAAATCCTCGGCACCATTCATCCCTACCCCACCCTGGCGGAAGCCAATAAAATGGCGGCTGGGGAATGGAAGAAAGCCCATGTACCCGAGAAAATTCTCGCCTGGGTGGAAAGATTTCACACCTGGAGGCGCGGATAAATGCTCAAAATGGTTCTGTATAAAAAGGGACAATAATCACTATGAAAAAAATTTTGTTGCTTATTCCAGTGATTATCTTCTATCCCTGCCTCATGGTAGAAGCCGCGCCAGAGCCCGACCTCTGGCCTTACTGGCAGGCTCACGATCCCACCAGCTCCCGCCAGGTTGACCATTCCCCCTGGGGCCGTTTTCTGGGGCGTTACCTTGAGGATAAACATCATTCCGGTATCAATCGCGTGCGCTATGCAGCCGTTACATCTGAGGATAAAAAAAAGCTGCAGAAATACCTGGACACACTTCAGGACACCAGCGTGTCCCGCTTACAGCGCCCGGAACAGAAGGCATACTGGATCAATCTCTATAATGCCCTGACCGTAAACGTGATTCTTGAGCATTACCCTGTTGAGTCCATTCGCGACATTGGCATCTCCCCCGGATGGTTCAGCAATGGCCCCTGGGATGCCAAGCTCCTCCACATCGAGGGGAAAGATCTCTCGCTTAATGATATAGAACACCGCATACTGCGCCCCATCTGGCAGGATAACCGCATCCACTATGCAGTCAACTGTGGAAGCCTGAGCTGCCCGAACCTGCTCAAAGATCCCTTCACCGCTGAAAACACCCAGGTGCTGCTGGAGTACAACGCCAAGGCCTACATCAATCATCCACGAGGCATGAGGATAAAGGATGACGAAGTAGTTATTTCTTCTATCTACGACTGGTTTAAGGTAGATTTCGGCGGGGATGAAGAAGGCATCCGGCAACATCTAATTAAATATACTGAAATCGAACACAGAGAATACCTGCAATCCGGCAATTTCAGTTTTTCATACACATATGACTGGAGTCTGAACGAATAGAATTTGCAACAGTACAGGTATATTTTTTATAATGCCAAGGACAAGACAGAATATCCATGGTCATCACTTTTAACAGGTGAGTCCTAGGTAAAATAGAATGGTGAATAGCATGCCATACCGATATCCTAATATATAGAAACGGCTCAATAGATCTTCATATGAAAAGATGCATGTACATTGGTGATACGCGTATTCCTTATACAATTTCATTTTTCAAAGTCCTGATTGTGTCCTTCTTTACTCTGTTGTGTCTCCACTCTAGTGCATGGGCGTTGGAAGCTGAAAAACTTAAGGTAAAAATCACTGGTGTTACAGGTGATCTGCTGCAAAATGTGGAACTGCAACTTGGAACTCACGTTGCAGCACAAGAACAGAAAGTAGGCCTGCTGGAAAGCCTGAGTATCGACAAAAAAGAGGATCCTCCCCCCTTGTCCGAAGCGGATATCAAGCGCCTGCATCGCGGTGCACCCAAAGAGATTCGCCTGGCATTGCAACCATTTGGTTATTATGAGCCCAGGATTGAGGCGAACCTTGAAAAAAACACTGACGGTTGGCAGGCTGTTTACAACATTGATCCCGGACCTCCTACCAAACTCGACCACGTAGAAATCCGTGTTGAGGGTAGAGGCGCTGAAGATCCATCCGTCAGGGAAGTACTAACTTCGACAAATATAGCTACCGGCCGGAAGCTGGAACATCGTGCATACACACAAACCAAAAACCAGCTCTCTGATGCTCTCTATAACGCAGGGTATATTGATGCCCGCTTTATCCGAAGTGAAATCAGAGTATATTCTGCAAAGCGAAAAGCCGATATTTATTTAATTGCTGATTCGGGGCCTCTGTTCCACTTCGGCCCGGTCACCGTCGAGCAGGATATACTGAATCAGGATTTTGTGGACAAGTTTGCGCCCTTCAAACCCGGCGAGCGCTTCGATTACAGTAAACTTATCGACTACCAGCTTGCTCTCACCGACAGCAATTATTTCAGCGAGGTGGAGATCCTTGCGGAGCGTAAAAAAGCGATCGATACCAAAATTCCGGTAGTTGTCAAAACCAAAGCGACTAAACCACGACGCTATACCACTGGGATCGGTTTCGGCACAGATACAGGCCCACGTGTCACTCTCGGGGCGGAGTTCAGACGGATCAATCGGCGCGGGCACAAAACCCGTTTTGACATCCTTGCCTCGGCTGTCGAACAATCATTAAACAGTCAATACCTGATCCCTATCAGAAATGTTGCTACCGACTATCTTGCCATCACCGCTTCTGCCGCACAAAAGCAGGTTGGCGATATCGATACCAACCAGTTCAAGTTTGGTACCAGCATCAATCAAAAATGGTTCGGATTCCGGCGTCAGCTTTCCCTTACCCTTGAGCGTGAGAATTATGATATTGGTAATGGCACACAAACATCGACTCTCGTAATCCCCGGCATGCAGTTATCCCGCACTTATGCGGATGACCAATTATTTCCGCGCTCCGGCTACAGCATGAATCTTGATATACATGGGGGACTAAAGAGCCCCTTAACCGAGACCACATTTCTGCGTACCAGCATCAGCGCGCGCTCGGTGCTCCCTTTAGCGCAGCGGGGGCGCTTGCTGCTGCGGGGTGAGCTCGGCACCATTCAGTCGGAAGCGTTTTCCGACCTCCCTCCTTCTCAGCGCTTTTTTGCCGGTGGGGATCAGAGTGTACGCGGGTATGGATTCCAGGAATTGAGTCCCCAAAACAGGGAAGGCGATGCAATCGGCGGAGAACACCTCACAGTTGCGAGTGTAGAGGCTGACTACCTGGTGTATAAAAATTTCGGGGTCGCAACATTCTTTGACATTGGAAATGCTGGGAATAAAATTCTTTCAGACCTGAAAAAAGGCACAGGTATTGGTCTACGCTACCGCTCTCCTGTGGGTATGATCCGTTTAGACATTGCGCGTCCTTTGGATGACAGCCCCGACAGCTTTCGCGTGCATATCAGTATCGGAGCCGATCTATGAAGCGCGCCCTGAAGATATCCATTGCTACTGCATTTGTACTGTGCACAACGTTGCTCGCAACCCTGGTCGCCGCACTTTTCTGGTTCGGCGCAACTAAAAGCGGTACGCAATTTGTCTGGCGTCATGCGCAGACGTTTTTGCCCCCAAGTGTCGAAATACGAACAATTGAAGGGCGGCTTGCCGGTCCCCTGGCACTCAGGGGAGTGAAAATCACCCATACTGCATTTGTGCTGGAAATGGAAAGGTTCGATCTTGAATGGCAGCCCTGGCAACTGTGGAATCGGGTGCTGGATATTGAGCGTATTGCTGTGGAAGGGGTGCGCTATACCCAGTTGGAAGGAGCCCCGGAGAAAGCCAAGGAGGAATCATCACCACCAACCCTGCCGGAGCATATTGAAATCCCTTTGGGTATTGATTTACGCATCGGCGAGGCAAGTCTGCGCGATTTTAAGTTTAATTCTGCGAAAGACAGTGCCCCCTTTGAGATCTCATCTGGCAGGTTAACCGGTTGGATAGATAGTCAGAAGATTGAGATATCGAGTCTGTCAGTAGATTCGCCCCAATTCAATGTAAAGGGCAATGCCGCTCTGAAGACCCACGGTGACTTTCCCCTTCAAGGTGAACTTGAGTGGCAGGTTCCTGTTCCTGACTACCCTGCCCTGGATGGACACACACGCCTGCACGGCACCCTTCGTGAGATCACCATCGCCCAGAGTATCGCAAAGCCTTATGACATTCAGGGCACAGTACAGCTTAAAAACCCTGTCGAAAATCTTGCTTTTGACGTTTCATTATTTATCAATCCCTTGGAGTTCCAGACCCTGAATAATGAGTTGCCTCCCCTAACCATGCAGATGGCCATTACAGGAAGCGGTACTCCGGATGATATCAAATTTAATCTTGATGGCTGGACTGAAGATCCGAATATGGGACGATTCAATACCGTCCTTACAGGTGGGCTCGAATCCGGGACCGTAACTATTGAGACCCTAAAGGTAGATGTAGCGCAGCAGCCCGCTCAGGTCACGGCGAGTGGAGATATTGCGTTAAATGAGGTCCCGAAACTCAATCTTGTTTTTGAATGGGAGCAACTTCAATGGCCGTTACAGGGTGATCCACTGCTCACAAGTCCGCTAGGCTCGTTAAAGTTAAACGGGACATGGGAAAAGCTGCATGCGGTACTGGATATCGCTGTGGGGGACATGGGCAGAATCGAAGGGTGGGCAGACCGGCAAGACGATACGCTTGACATCGCCCTCCTCTGGCGTGACCTCCAGTGGCCCCTGCAGCAACCCACGGTGACAAGTTCAACAGGTCATATTACTCTGGGGGGTAAAATTGATGCATATACGTTCAAAGCTCAAGCAGAGGTTGATGTACCACAACAGACCGATGCGAAGATTCTACTCCAAGGCAATGGCAGCCGCAAAGATCTGCAGGTTGCAAATATCGATATAAGTACCCTCGGCGGGAGTATCGAAGGTACAGCCGGACTTAACTGGGCACCTGAACTGCAAGGTAACATTCATCTATCCGGGCAAGAGTTGAATCCAGAAGGGATATTGCAGGACTGGCCGGGTAAACTTGGATTCTCATTGCAGGCACAGGCAGGCATGGATAACGGTCATCCCAATCTGCAAGTAGAGCACCTTTCAACCCGGGGGCAACTGCGCGGTTATGCGGTAGCTCTTAATGCAGCCGGTTCATATGCAGACAACATCGCAACTTTGAAACGTCTTGTACTTTCATCCGGTGAATCAGAGATTAAAGTGAACGGCACCCTGAGTGACATCCTTGATATTGACTGGAAAATTCAGAGTAACGATCTTGATTCCCTGCTCCCAGGCGCAAAAGGTCGTCTCAGTGGCAATGGGGGTCTGAACGGACCGCTTAAACAACCCCGGATAGCGGCTACCCTCAATGCCGATGAATTGATCTATCAAAATTATCGTCTGAAATCCCTGAGCCTGGATGCTGAAATTGATGTGTCGGGCAACACTCAATCCAGGGTTTTGCTCCATACAGATAAAGGTTACGCGGCTGGGATTGAACTTCAAAAATTAGTCTTTAGCGCCTCCGGAACCCCGGAAGCACATACACTTACCCTGGAAGCGGACACCTCAAAAGGGGCAGCAGATATTGCCCTGCAGGGTGATTTAAAAAATCCATGGCATCAGGAGATGATCTGGAACTTCAACTTGAATCAGGCTGAACTCAGTTATCCCGGTCTCGATGCCTGGATTCTGCAAAAATCTGCAGGGGGTCAAATCTCTATCGAAGAGGCTATGCTTGCGGAGAGCTGCTGGAAATCCGGAGAAGCGTTGCTGTGTCTTAAAGGCAAACGATCTGCAAACAAAGTAGAAGCCAACTTTACCTTATCAGATCTGCCTTTTTCATATCTATCCCCCTACCTCCCGCCTGATCTTGAAGTACAGGGCAGTCTGGGTGGACACGGGAGGTTCGCCCAATCCGGAGAAAATCATCCTTTCGCAAATATTGCCCTCAAGTCCTCCGCAATCCACCTGCTATCGCGTACTACACACAACACAACAGAACAGGTAAAAGACGATTTAATAATTAAATTCCAGCCTGCTGATTTTAGTATGCATATGGAGCATGGCGGTCTTGAAGCACAGGCAGAATTGCCCCTATCTCCAAGTGATAGAATTGCCTTCACTGGGAGTATTTCAGGGGGACAAAGCTCACTGGTGGAGCGGAAATTAAACGCAGAGATCACCACCATTATTAACGACCTCGATTTTATCGCCGCTTTATCTCCCGAAGTGCAGAATCTTTCCGGCAGTCTGAATGGAAATATGTCCATTACAGGGAGCTTGGAAGCCCCTGTAATGCGTGGAAAACTGGCACTGCTAAAAGGGGCAGCCGAACTGGATCGCCCGGGGTTGGATCTGAAGGATATTCAGGTGGAATTAAGCGGAGAAGGTGCTAACGGTTTGCGCCTCAATGCCCATGCCGCTTCGGGTGAAGGAGAATTGAACATTGCCGGCACTTACGATTTGCAGGGCAATGCGGATATGGACGTGAAAGGGGAAAACTTTAGGGTAATCAACACCCTCGAAGCGCAGATCGATGCTTCCCCTGACCTGTCCATCACCCTGCGCCCAACCAGGATAGATGTGGGGGGGGAACTTGTGATCCCCAGGGGCCGGATCACCCTTAAGGAATTGCCTGAATCAGCTGTCAAGGTTTCTGAAGATCAGGTGATTATCGAGTCTGAGGAAGAGGTAAAAGAAACAACCTCGAAGGAGCGCGAAATCTATGCGCGGGTACGTACCATTCTGGGCGATAACGTTCATTTTGACGGATTCGGGCTCAAAGCACGTATTCAGGGGGAACTGTTGGTTATTGACAGGCCGGGTGAACCTACTGCGGGCAGCGGAGAGCTGAATATTGTAGATGGAGAATACCGCGCCTATGGTCAGGGGCTGGTTATCCAGAGAGGACGCATCCTCTTTCCCGGTGGGCCTATTGACCAGCCCGGACTCGATGTGAGAGCTATACGCCGCCCTAAGGAGGGTATTACTGTCGGTGTACAGGTAAGAGGCCGTCTGCAACAACCCGATTTTACATTATTTTCCGATCCAGGCATGACACAGGGGAATCAGCTTTCGTATCTCGTACTCGGGCGTCCCTTGAGCGGAACCTCAGGCACTGAGGGATCAGCCCTGAGCCGTGCCTCCCTGGCGCTGGGCTTAAAGGGAGGCAATGCGGTGGCAGAGAAAATCGGTGGCAGCCTGGGCCTTGATCAGTTCGGTCTTGCACAAAGCGAAGCCGGGTCGGACTCCAGCCCCGAAAATGCCTCATTTGTGATTGGCAAATACCTATCCCCTAAACTGTATGTGAGTTACGGATTGGGATTATTCAATCAGACTTCCACCCTGCAGTTGCAATATACCATCAGCAAGCACTGGAAATTCATGACCGAATCCTCAAGTGAGGCAAGTGGCGCAGATCTGATCTATACGATTGAAACAGGAAAATAGAAGACACTTTCAGCCATGTTGTGTAGGTAAAATTCTCAGGTAAATTTTTTCATGGATCACCCAAGCAGCTTCTCCATAATGGCAAACGCCGCGCGCCGACCGTCGGCCGCCGCAGTTACAACCAGATCAGCCCCGCGCTGGCAATCGCCACCGGCGTAAATGTTCGTCTGACTGGTCTCGCCGCTGTGCGGATCGATGAGTAACTGCCCCCAGTCTCCGACCCAGACATCGGCCTCCTTGAGACCAGGTATGGACTCCATATCAAAACCGAGCGCCATTATAATAATATCGGCACTGACACAATGTTCGCTTCCTTCGACAAGCTCCACCCTCTGGCGGCCATCTGCTCCCGGTTCGGCGAGGCGGGTTCTGATCATTTCGATGCCCACGAGGTCACCAGTATCGTCAAGCGCCACTCGGATTGGACTTTCATTGAAAAGGAACTCTACACCCTCTTCTATCGCGTTATGAAACTCTTTCTCGCTACCGGGCATGTTGGTTTGGTCTCGACGGTAAAGACAAGTCACCTCGCTGGCTCCATCCCGAACGGCGGTACGCACACAATCCATCGCCGTATCGCCACCACCAATCACAACCACCCGCTTGCCATACACGTCGTAGCGTGCATCCCATTCGCACTCAAAGAGCCGACGCTGCTGCTGAGTAAGGAAGTCCATCGCCAGATGAACCTGCGCATGATCCTGGTTTTCTATGTTGGGTAATTTGCCACGGGTTGCTCCAACTCCGAGAAAAACGGCATCGCAGTCGTGCGCGAGTTTTTTCAATGCCACCTGTTCCCCCAACTCCTGGTTTAAGTAGAGGTTCAGCCCTGCCTTGCGGAGAATATTAAAACGGTTTTCAACAATCTTCTTGTCGAGTTTGAAACCGGGTATCCCGTAGGTCAGCAGACCGCCGGGCCGGTCGGCGCGTTCATACATATCAACACCGATGCCGGCACGTAACAGAAAGTGAGCACATGAGAAACCTGCCGGGCCGGATCCGACCACCGCGACCCGTTTATCATGCCGGACTCCGGGGAATTCAAGTTCCATACCGGCGCCAAAGGCGAGGTCAGTGATAGAAGCCTCTATGGCACCGATGCTGATCGCGCCATATCCATCGTCAAGGGTGCAGGCTCCTTCACAGAGGTGGCTCTGAGGACAGATACGCCCGAGGATTTCAGGGAAAGGGGAGCTTTCATTCGAGAGTCGAAAGGCGCGCTCCAGATCACGCGCCGAGATCGCTTCGAGCCACTGGGGAATGTAATTCTGCAGCGGACAACCGATAACGCTGCAGAATGGATCACCGCATTGGACACAACGTTCAGCCTGGCGCCGGACATGTTTATTGTCAAAGAAACGATAAATCTCTTCAAAATTATTCAACCGCTCAGGCACTTCAGCTTTTTCCGGTTCCTGCCTTTGGGTTTCAGTAAAAGTTTGCATATTCAACGATTCCTGTTTTTTATACAGCAGTTGTGAGAAATTTGTCTCGGACCTTTTCCCAGTCTAATCCCCCTCTTTGGGATTTAGAGGGGCCTTCATCATCTTGGGTGTCACCATCCAGAAATTGGCGAGTTCCTCACGAAAATTATCCAGAATCCGCCGTGCCTTGGGGCTGCGCGTGCGGTTAAGGTAGCTGTTGAGGATCTTCTTGAGGTACAGTCTGCCCTCGTTGTCTTCATCGATATCAATACGGCGCGCTGCAACCAGATCCTGGTTGAGGCGGTCGATAAAACGCCTATCGCGGTCGTAGACAAAGGCAACGCCGCCGGTCATGCCGGCACCGAAGTTGATCCCGGTTTCGCCAAGCACCACAACCGTTCCGCCGGTCATGTACTCGCAAGCATGATCACCGGTTCCCTCAACCACCGCCAGCGCACCTGAGTTGCGCACTGCGAAGCGCTCTCCGGCTTTACCCGCAACAAAGAGCTTGCCGCCGGTGGCGCCGTAGATACAGGTGTTCCCCACCGCCGAAGAACCCTCCTGATAAATTCTCGGGGTGATAATAATACGCCCGGCATGCATCCCCTTGCCAACGTAATCATTAGCCACACCACTCAGGAACAGGCTCATACCATGTGAGAGAAAGGCACCGAGCGATTGCCCGGCAACCCCCGTGAGTTTGATAGTAATGGCATCCTTGGGCAGACCCTCGTCGCCGTAATAACGTGCGATCTGACCGCTGATCAGGGTGCCGAAGCTGCGCTTGGTGTTGCCTATTTCACGTTCAACCACAATTTCCTTCTGCGGGTCGCGAATCACCGGCATCACCTCTTTGAGAACCTCCTTCTCGAAGCTGTTATCATCAAAGGGCGGGTTCTCGCGCTGCCAGGTGTCAACACCATCGATCCGCATCAACACCCGGGAGAAGTCAAACTTGCGAACCTCGGGGCTATCTATCTGCTGAAGCAGATCGCTGCGACCGATCACCTCCTGCAGCGACTTGTAACCAAGTCCGGCAAGGATTTCACGCACATCTTCGGCCACATTGCGCAGATACGCGACAACCTTCTCTACTGTACCAATGTAATGACTGCGCAGCTGTTCATCCTGGGTGGCGATGCCCACAGTGCAGCGATTCAGATGGCACACACGCAGCAGCTTACACCCCAGAATCACCAGCAGAGGGGTGCCAAAACCAAAGCTCTCGGCCCCAAGCAGGGCTGCCTTCACCACGTCGCGCCCCGTCTTGAGACCACCATCGGTCTGGAGACGCACCAGTTCGCGCAGGCCGTTGGCCTTCAGGCTGTTGTGGGCCTCGGCGAGCCCCAGTTCCCATGGGTTACCTGCAGACTTGATTGAGCTGAAGGGCGCGGCCCCGGTTCCACCATCAGCGCCGGAGACGACGATCTTATCGGCATATGCCTTGGCCACCCCGGCGGCAATGGTACCTACCCCTTCGCTTGATACCAGCTTGACACTGATGATGGCCTCCGGATTGATCTGCTTGAGGTCAAATATCAACTGGGCAAGATCTTCAATGGAGTAGATGTCATGATGCGGTGGTGGTGAGATTAGAGTCACTCCGGGAACCGTAAAGCGCAGGGTAGCAATTATCGGAGTCACCTTCTCACCAGGTAACTGTCCCCCCTCCCCCGGCTTCGCGCCCTGGGCCAGCTTTATCTGAATCTCTTCAGCGCTGCGCAGGTACGCAGGTGTGACGCCGAAGCGTCCAGAAGCGATCTGCTTGATCTTGCTGTTGAGCTTCGTGCCAAAGCGTGCGGCTTCTTCACCACCCTCACCACAGTTCGAGGATCCACCTAAAATATTCATGGCTTCCGCCAGAGCCATGTGAGCCTCTGGAGACAGCGCCCCCAGTGACATAGCCGCCGAATCAAAGCGCCGCGTAATCTCCTCGACCGACTCAACCTTATCGAGAGAAAACTTGCGCGATGTATTTTTGAAATCAAACGCGTCGCGGACAAATTGCAGCCCGCGCCCATCAACCATGTCACGGAAACGCAGATACTCATCGCGGGTTTGCACCTCGGCAAAACGGTGCATCTGGGTGACCTGACGCGTACCAAAGTCGTGGTATTCGAATCCTGCGTTGTCGCGGTAAAAACCGCCGATCTCCAGGGGATAGATCCGCTGCATATAAGAACGGAAAAATACCGTCTCGTGAACTTTGCGAATCCGCTTTTCGATATCCTCATACCCCAGTCCGGGGAGCAGGGCCGCAGAACCACGGAAACACGCCTCGGATACCTCGCGGTCGAGCCCGATCAGGTCGAAGAGCGCAGCGTTGCGATAACTTGAGACGGTACTGATACCCATCTTTGACATCACCTTCAAAATTCCCTTACTCAGGGCATTGTAGAGGTTTTGCAATGACTGACGGATCGCCTTTGCGTTCATCTGCTGCTTCTCGCACAGTTGCAGCCCTGTGGAATAAAGGAGCCAGGGATAGATGGCCATTGTACCGTAACCCAGCAGCACAGAGGCCGAGTGAGGCTCAAGCACCTCGGCAGTGCAGGCCACCAGAGAAACATGTTTGCGCAAGCCAGCCGCCAGCAGGCGTTGATTGAGATAACCAATCGCCATCGCCATAGGGATCAGGGGCTGCTGTTCATTCAGGCAGCGGTCATCAAGAATGACTATTCGAACACGATCCTCGCTGACTGCAGCGATCACCTCTTCCGCCAACGTCTCCAGCGCCTTACTCAGGTTACCAGTGAACCCCGTAGAGAAAGTGGCGTAGCGGTAGCATGGTTCATAACGCGGGCGCGCAGGATCACCGAAGGAGAGCATGGCATCAAAAATATCCCGCGAGAGGATCGGGGAAATACTCTTCAAACGCCGGGCACGCTCCTTATCCTCAACAAGGGGGTTACCGATCTCACCCAGTCCAATGGTGGTCGACATCACCGCCTTCTCGCGCAATGGATCGATTGGAGGGTTGGTTACCTGGGAGAATTTCTGCTTGAAAAAGTCGCAGAAGTTGCGCTGACTCTTGGAAAAACACGCAAGAGGAGTATCATCCCCCATGGAGCCGACGGGCTCTTTCCCCTTCTCCATCATGGGGCGAATCACCAGATCCACGACTTCGCTGGTGATATTATGGTAGCGCTGGAGACGCTCGAGATCGGGATAACGGTAATCGGAAAGATCCTCGAACTGGCGCTCGATAAACTCCTGCAGGTAATGAGTATGCTCGGTCAGCCACTGATTGTAAGGGAGGGAATTCATCAGATAGCGGTCAATATCCCGCGTATAGAAGATCTGCCCATGATCGAGATCGGCGGCAATCATCTGGCCACTCTGCAAGCGACCGCGCTCGCGGATCATTTCCGGAGGGGTTTCGAGCACGCCGTACTCGCTGGAGACCAGTAAGCGGTCGTCAGTGGTGACCACATACTTAGCGGGACGTAGACCATTGCGATCGAGAACGCAACCCAGATAGCGCCCATTGGTAACGCTGACTGCAGCCGGGCCATCCCAGGGTTCATAAGCTGCTGAGGTGTATTCGTAGAAGGAGCGCAGTTTGGCCGGCATATTCGCGACATTGTGCCGTGCTGGCGGAATCAGCGAACGTACCGCCTTGAAAAAATCCATCCCATTGGCAAGCATGAACTCGAAGGTATTGTCGAGGTTCGCGCTGTCACTGACCCCTTCCTCAAGAAAAGGGAGAATCCGCTTCATCTCGCCGGGGCTGAAGACCGGACTTTCAGCATCGACAAATTTGCTCTGCGCTTTAAGGCGGTTTCCCCGGATTGAGTTTATTTCACCGTTGTGGGCGACCTGGCGCAACGGCTGGGCGAGCTTCCACTGGGGCAATGTATTGGTCGAAAAGCGCTGGTGGAACATGGCAAAGGAGATCTCAAACCGTTCATCCTGCAGATCCGGAAAAAGACGCGCGATGTAGGTCGGCATCACCAGCCCTTTGTAGGATATCAGGGTACGGCTGAAACCGGCGATGTAGAAATCCGGTGCGTCTGCAAGGGCTTTTTCCGCCTCCTTGCGCGTCAGGAAGAGCAGCGCATCAAAACGCTTTGTTGCAATAAGAGCGTCAGGAACAACAAAGACCTGAACAATTTTGGGCAACTTCTGCAGGGCATACTCACCCAGCACATCGGTTATGAGTGGCACCTCGCGCACTAAGCGCACCCTGAGATCATTTTTTTCGCAGAATTCGCCAAACACCTGAAGTTGTTCGTTCTCGTCACTTAAGAAAAGCGTCGCTACAGCATACTGATCCGGGAGGGACACCCCGGCCTCTTCAGCGACCGCATGCATAAAACGCTGCGGCATCGAACAGAGCAACCCGCTACCGTCACCGCTTTTGCCGTCGGCAGCAACGGCGCCACGGTGCATCATACTGCTCAGAGCCTGCATCGCGTCCTGCAAAATCTGATGATTGGGCTGATTATTAAGCTGTGCGATCAAGCCAAAACCACAGCTATCTTTGAATTGTTCAGCAAGATTCTTCAAGTCGTTTCCTCAAAATCAATTGGTCAAAAAATGTTCTTTCGCAGAACGTATAATGGATTAATTGAACCATGCACGATGACAAAAAAATTCAGACCAATTATACAACAATGTGGTTCCAATAAAAGGAGTGTTTTGCTCACATTCTCTCAGATTCCACCTTTTCTTTCATTGGTTACTCGCGCGGGGTTAGGCGCAGCAAACGCCCACCCTTTTCATCTTCAAGAACCCAGATGGCACCCTCAGGACCCTGCTCAACCTCACGTATACGTTTATCCATAGCATAACGCTCCACTTCTTCGGCCTGTTTACCTTCAATCCTGATACGTAACAGCGACCTTGATCTGAGCCCGCCGATAAACGCATTGCCGTCCCATCCCGGGAACATCGAGCCTGAGTATATAATCAGGCCCGAAGGTGCAACCGTTGGCACCCAGTATATCTCAGGGGGATTAAATTCCGGGCGCGTATCATGATCAGGGATGGGGATGCCGGAATAGTGGTCGCCCCAGGAAACAATAGGCCAGCCGTAATTATCCCCTTTTACGATCAAGTTAAATTCGTCCCCGTGTCTGGGGCCCATCTCGTGGGTCCATAGTTGACCCCGTGCATCAAAAGCAATCCCCAGCAGATTGCGATGTCCCAGAGTCCAGAATGATTTTGCACGTTCCCCTTTATTTTGAAACGGATTGTCAGGGGGTATCGAACCATCCGAGTTTATTCGAACCACCTTGCCCAAATCCTGCCCCCAGTCCTGAGCCGGGGTCTGTTTTTGCCGATCACCTGAAGTAATGAACAAATACCCATCAGGGCTGAATGCCAGTCGATGTGAGTAATGCCCACTTCCTCTGACCTTTGGTGTTTGACGCCAGATTACTTCCAAGTTTTCCAGTTTTGGTTCCGCAGATGCGGGAAGGAATCGGGCCCGTGCAACTGCAGCGCCTCTTTTTCCTGATGCACCCTGCTCAGCGTAGGACAGATAGATCAAATGATTTTTCTCGTATTGAGGGTGAAGAACAATATCACCTAAACCACCCTGCCCAGCGTAAGCCACCCTGGGTACACCTTTTACACTCACCCTGGAACGTTCATCCGGATCGACAAGGAGTAGGGTGCCATTTTTCTCCGTTACCAGCAGGTCTCCGCCAGGCAGAAAGGTCATGGCCCAGGGTTCATCGAGGTCTCCATAGCTTTCGACTGTAAGTATTGAACCCGCATTCCCGTTAATCACGTTATCAGCAGACGCGGCAAAACAGGTGGTGGGAAACAGAGCAAATAAAAATGATGGGTAAATCAATAAACGCAATAAAAGCACAATGATCTCCATTTCCAAAAGGCATCAATCTAAAAAATCGCATCTTTAACCTTTTACCGTTATGCCAACGTATCAACAACACCCCATAACCATCTACTAAAAAAGCCCCCAAACGCTTAAT
>JAWOFA010000131.1:0-56335 GCA_046482505.1 Desulfuromonadaceae bacterium
CACCATTATACTTATTCATGCCAAGTGCGGAGTGCAGGAACATATTCACGTCAAAACTTTTATAGGATGAATTGAATATCAGGCTGAATTCGCTCTTTGGAAGTCCGCTGCCCATAAAAACTTTATCATCATCATCAATAATTCCGTCACCTGAAGTATCCTTGATCTTCAAGTCCCCCGGTACTGCATCGGGCATGATGGGTTGCCCCTCCGGTCCGATGTAGGAATCGATCTCACCCTGGGTCTGGAATAATCCATCGGTCTCAAAAAGATAGTACTCGCCCAGTTCAGTGCCAACTTCGGTCCTGGTAACATCGTTCAGGGACCAGTAAACTGAACCACCAACAATCGCCTCGTTCCCACGATTCCCTAGTTTTGTTACCTCATTTGTGTTGGTTGCAAATGTCAGTCTAAGATCATACTTGAATTCATTTTCGAAAGAGCGCCATCCTGCCATAAGCTCGAAACCATTGTTCTTCACAGATGCAGAGTTCACAGGAGGAGACGATGTGCTTCCTGTAGAATATGGGATGGGAACAGCATACAAAATGTCACTAACATTCTTGATATAGTAGTCCCCCTCTAAAAGCAGCTTGTTCCCTAAAAATCCCATATCAAAACCGATGTTGGTGGAATTGGTCTTTTCCCAGGTCAGACCCACAGAAGGAAATGAAACCTGCCTGGCTCCAATGAAAATGGGCTGTGAAGGTCCCAGACCAAAAGGATAATTGGTCAAACCGGAATGATCTGAGATGATGGTCGGGATATAGGTGTAGTTGCCTACTTCCTGCATACCCAGTGTACCATAACTACCCCTGATTTTCAGCGAATTCACAGTACCTTTTAACGATTCAAAAAATCCCTCTTCACTAACCCTCCATCCAAGGGATAAGGAAGGAAACCAACCCCAGCGGTTATCCTCAGCAAACCGTGATGAACCATCCCTTCTAACATTTGCCTGAACAAGGTATCTGTCAGCAAAGGCATACGACAAGCGGCCAAACATAGATAATAACCTGTATTCCTCCGCTCCACCGTCATTTGACTTATCAACGGTAGTTGCACCAACATGTGTGATAGTATTTGACGGGGTAACCTTACCCTCAGCGCTGAACCAATCATACTTGTTGTTTTCACGGGAAAAACCCACCAATGCACCAACAGAATGATTACCCATATTCAAGTCATAGGAAAGAATGTGGTCCATGATGTTGTGAATCCCGTTTCCGTACTGTTCATAGACACTGTTCTGCTGATTGTAATCATACTCATCAGTATAGTACGAAGGATGGAAAACATACCTGGTATTTCGGTTATAATTCTGACTGATCCTGAACAGATATTTCAGATTTTTTACAGGTTCATACTCCAGGTAGGCCGAGGCCAGCATCACATCATTCTTATAATTCCTGTCATTCATTTCAAAATCCTGAACCGGATTGGCGGAATTCTTAAATCCCAAATCGATAAGCCGGTGTCCATATCCGGATTCAGTTGAGGGATCATATATTTCCTGCAGAGGTACCGTTTGAACGAGTGTCCAGAAAAAATATGTGTTCTGATGATAGTATCCCCTGTTCTGGGTGTAACCCAGGGACTGCCCGATTTTCAATTTCTTCGATATCCGGTAATCTGAGTTTAACCTGAGCGAGAACTGGTCGTCGTCTGACCCAATCCTGATCCCATCTTCCTCTTTAAATGCTCCTGAAACATAGAAATTGAAATCCTCTCCATTTCTGGCAACGGAGAGTTCATGCTTTTGTTCAAATGCATTCCGGAATATGGCTTCCTCCCAGTTAGTATTTCCGAACTGAGAAGGATCCTGATCGTACATGGTCACAAACAACGGATACTCTGATCCTGAATTATCAGCCGCCTGCTTGGCAACCTTAATATAGTCGGGTGAGTTATCGATCATGCCAAAATTCTTTTCCCTGGTGTTGGAACTGAAGTAACCATGGTAATTGAGTTGTGTTTTTCCAACCTGCCCCCCGGATCCTCTTTTGGTATTGATTATTACAACCCCATTGGCAGCCCGGGAACCATATATGGCAGCAGAAGCTGCATCCTTGAGTACGTTCACCGATTCAATATCCCTTGGGTCCACGGCATTGATGTCAGAGGGAACCCCATCAACAATAACCAGCGGAAAATGATTGTTCAATGTACCAATACCCCGAATTCTGATATCTGCACCGGCACCCGGATCAGCATTTGACTGCATCACATTGACCCCAGCAACCTGTCCCTGCAAAGCCACCGAAGTATTATTGGTGGCTATCTTCTGCATATCTGCAATCCTTACAGTTGACACAGCACCGGTTACATCCGCTTTCTTTTGTATACCATAACCAATAACCACTATCTCCTCCAGTTCAGTTAAAGAAGCAGTCAAGGTCAGATTTATTACGGTTTGAGAACCAACGGTTACTTCCTGGGTGTTATAACCCACAAAGCTGAATACCAGCACACTGTTTCTATCCGGAACCGTTATTTCATAATTTCCATTCACATCTGTAATCCCTCCTATTGTGGTTCCCTTAACCATCACGCTTACTCCGATCATGGGTTCACCACCTGCATCGGTTACTTTCCCTGTAACGGTCATTTCCTGTTTGACAGTAAGCACAGTATTGCTGTTTTCATCCACTTTTTGAACCAGCACAATATGACGGCCAAAGATGTGATACTGGACATCATCCGGATTAAAAATGGAGGTGAGGATCATATCAATATTGGCATTCTCGAACCGGATGTCCATTGTCCTGTCCACATCAATCATACGATTATCATAAGCAAATGAAAACTCGGATTGATTTTCAATTTCCTTCAGTACCTCTTTCACAGGCGCATCCTTCAACTCAAAACTCAGTTTTGCCGTTTGAGCATATGAGGAGGCGAAAACACCTGTTACCCCTGCTACGAAAAGTAATAAAAAGGTTGCTTTCATTTTGTCTAGAATTTGCGCGCTGATACTTTGCCCAGGGCATAAGTATCTGATGAACTTTAGAATTTTTTTCATATTTTTGTTGTGTTTTATGCCTTGACGGGTGCAACTTGTAGCTAGCAAAATCACCTGTCAGGCATATGTTAATAATTAGTTCTTGGAAAGGTTTGTCAGCAAAGGCAAGCCTTTCTTTTTAAGGTTGTTAGGTTTCAGGTGTAGTTAGCTCATAGGCATTTGGCTTTGATTGGGTTAGCTGATTATTTACTTTGCGGTGAAATTCTGACATCTTTACCATCGATAGTGTATGTAAATTTCGCAATCTGACTGAGCAGCATTAAAGCTTCACGCATGGATTCTGTTTTAAGCTTAAAAGTAAAGAAATGCTTCTCAGCCAGCTCCGGGGCCATTTCAATATCAACACCATAAAACCTGGCAAGATATTTTGCCACTTCACCAAAAGGCGTGTTATCGAACACAAGCTCATTGTTCTTCCAGGCGGTGATAATATCAATATCTTCCTTTCTTATATACAATTTGCCATCAGATCTGCAATAGGAAGCTGTCTGGTTGGGACTTAGGATGGTGATAAACTTTTCATCCGAATATAAACTAATACTACCCTCCTTAAGCGATACCTCGATGTTTTCATCGTTATCATATGATTTTACATGTCGATCAACCCTTACACCGAAGAAGTGGTGTACGAATCAGCAATGCACAGCAAAGATGAAGCCTTTCAGATACTTGAGAGCTCTCATCAAGCATATGAAAATACGTGGTCCAAAACAGACTTTGCCGAGCGTGCTGAGTTGCTTAACGCTGTAGCCAGAGAGATGAAAGCCAACGTTGACGAATACGCTCTGCCCATGACCGAGGAGATGGGTAAGCCCATCAACGAGGCGAGAGGGGAAGTTGGCAAAGCCGTATGGGCAGCAGAACATTACGCCAAATACGCCGAGCACTACCTGCAAAAGGAGTTTCTACCCTCAGATGCGACATCAAGCTATGTCCAGTATCTTTCTCTCGGAGTAACCGTAGGGATACTCCCCTGGAATGCACCCTTCTGGCTCGCTTTCCGCTATCTTGCGCCCGCTTTGATGTCAGGCAATACATGTGTGATGAAACATGACTCCCATACTCCGCTGTGTGCAGTAAAAATAATGCAGGCTTTCGAACGCGCAGGTTTCCCAGCCAATGTGGTGCAGAACCTTATGCTCGGCCATGAGAATACGGAAAATGTGTTAAGAAATTCGCATGTAAAAGGGATTTCACTCACTGGCTCTTCCAGGGCTGGAAGTATCGTGGGCGGTATTGCCGGGAGCGAAATCAAACCGATGGTGCTGGAACTCGGCGGCAGTGATCCTGCGATCGTACTCAGTGATACGCAGGATCTGGAACAGGCCGCTGATACCATTGTCCTTTCACGTTATATCAATGCGGGGCAGTCCTGCATTGCGGCAAAACGTATCATCGTCGAAGAGCCTATTTATGAAACGTTCATCGACATGCTCAAAGATCGTTTTGCCAAGCTCAAACTGGGCGACCCCAAAGATGAATCTACCGTTATTGGACCCATTGCCAGAAAAGAGCTGGTTGAAGAGATGCATGAGCAGGTCGATCGCTCCGTTAAGGCCGGAGCCAGACTCGTTTTGGGCGGAGAGCACTATGAAGGTAAAGGCTTCTTCTTTCCGGTTACGGTCCTCGCAGATGTAGAGCCGGGAATGACAGTCAGCTGTGAGGAGACCTTTGGACCTATCGCTGCGATTATTAAAGCCAAAGACAGTGAAGATGCGCTGCGCATTGCCAATGACACCGAGTACGGTCTAGGAGCCGCGATCTGGAGTGCTGATATAGGCAAGGCGATGAAGATGTCTACTCGTATTCAGACCGGACAGGTGGCAATAAACGGCATCGTTAAATCAGACCCAAGACTCCCAAGCGGCGGGGCTAAAAAATCAGGCGTGGGCAAAGAACTGGGGCCACAAGGCATCAAAATGTTTGTCAACGCCCAACAGGTCTGGGTCGGACCCAAAACAGATTAAGCTCACAGGAGAGTTAATTGAGAAAAAGAAAGCTCCCTTTTACGAAAAAAGAATATGTACAGCGTCTCCGGCGGGTAAAGGCGATGATGCAGCAGCGACGCATCGATGTACTTGTCGCCACAGATCCGGGAAATATGAACTGGCTTACCGGATATGACGGATGGTCATTTTATGTCCATCAGGGTGTTATAGTTTCATTAAATCATGAAGAACCGGTCTGGTTCGGACGCCATATGGATAAAAATGCGGCACTGATCAAATGTTATATGAAAGAAGATAATATGTTTGGTTATCCGGAAAAGTTCGTCCAGAACCTGGATGAACATCCCATGACCTGGATCGGTGAAAATATCTTTCATACCTATGGCTGGGATAAAGCGGTGATAGCAACGGAAAGAGACAACTACTATTATACTGCTGAAGCACATTTCAGATTGCAGTCTTCTTTACCGAATGCCAACTTTGTCAATGCGAACAACCTGGTCAACTGGGCAAGAGGTATAAAATCGCCTCAAGAGATCGAGTATATGCGTATTGCTGGACGAATTACGGAAAAAATCCATCAGCGTATTCTTGATACGGTCCAGCCAGGCGTTCCAAAAAGTTATGTCGTTTCTCAGATATATGAAACAGCCATGGAAGGTGTAGATGGACATGGTGGAGACTATCCTTCCATAGTACCGCTCTTGCCATCAGGATCCGATACATCTGCTTCGCACATTACGTGGGATGACCAATCGTTTAAGCGCAAAGAAGCAACTTTTTTCGAAATATCCGGATGTTATAAACGCTACCATGCACCTATGTCACGAACCATGTATTTGGGAAAGCCGACCCAGGAGTTTTTAGACGCGGAAAAAGCATTGAAAGAGGCTATAAGCGTCGGTTTGGAACAAGCAAAACCCGGCAACAGAACATGTGATATAGCTAATGCCCTTGATGAGGTCATGACAAAGTACGGCATTGACCGGCATGGCGCCCGGTGTGGCTATCCCGTAGGAGTGAGCTACCCACCTGACTGGGGAGAACGTACATGCAGTTTGCGCTCTTCTGATTTAACTGTACTTGAACCTGGCATGACTTTTCACTTTATGCCGGGAATCTGGCAGGATGACTGGGGGATTGAACTGACAGAGAGTATTCTGATTACAAATGACGGGGTAGAAACCCTTGCCAACTTTCCACGCAAACTCTTCGTCAAACAATAGGAACTTGGATGTACAGAGACTTTAAGGAGGTTGTGGCGTATGCTACAAAGCTGCGCCACTATCTCCACGCAAATCCCGAGCTTACGTGGCATGAGTTTGAAACGGCCGCAACGATCAGGCAAGTGCTTGATGAACACGGTATCGCCTGGAGTGAGTGCGCCCGTACCGGGACCGTAGCAACCCTGGCGCAACAAGCCAAAGGAGTACATATCGGATTGCGTGCTGATATTGACGCACTTCCGATGCAGGAAGACACCGGTTTGGAATATGCGTCAAACAAGCCTCAATGTATGCACGCCTGCGGGCATGACGGTCATACTGCTACCCTTATAGCCGCTGCAATATGGCTAAAGCAAAATGAAGATAAACTCCCGGGGCCGGTAACTCTCATCTTTCAACCCGCAGAAGAGGGCGGTCACGGTGCTAAAGCGATGCTGGATAGCGGCTGCCTGGATGAAATCGATTTTATTTATGGATGGCACAACTGGCCTGCGATAAAATTTGGACAGGCACTTTGTCCTGACGGTATAGTAATGGCTGGTAACGGCACCTTCCATATCACGCTTAACGGCGTTGGTGGTCACTCTTCGCAGCCTGAAATCTGCAAAGACCCGGTCCTTGCTGCTTCAGCCGTTACTCAGGCCCTCCAGCAGATCGTAAGCCGGCAAATTGCGCCGCAAAAGGTCTGTATTGTATCAGTCACCTCAATTGAGGCACCAAGCGGGCTGACCACAATCCCTGACAAAGCATGGCTTCACGGCAGTATCCGCGTTTCGGATAATAATATGCGCGATGAAGTAGCCGCTTCTATAAAACAAATCACACAAGACGTAGCAAAAGCATACGGCGTTAAGGCTGAGGTAGAATTCAGAACGCGCTACAGTGCCACGATCAACGACCCGGATGCGGCACACAAGGTAAGAGAACTGCTGCGCCACCAATTGGGGGAAGATTTTCAAACGAATCATCTTTCCCCTGTGATGGCTTCAGAGGATTTTTCCTATTATCTGGAAAAGATCCCGGGAGCGTTTATGCTTATAGGCAGCGACGATGCGGATAATACCCCCTGCCACAATGTTAAGTATGATTTTAATGACAGATTGATCGAGCCTGTAAGCAAGGTATTGGTGCAGCTTGCTAACTTGTAACTATTCTGTTTGATTGTCCGTGAGTTGGCTGTGCCATTTAAAGGGCATTTTTGTCGCCACGGATGGCTACAATGAGCCCCACAGATGGGTTTATGTGTCCCTTAAAATGGGCATTGCCAACTTTTCAGCTGAATAGTTATGCTAACTTTAGCGTGTAATTTTAATTTTTCAATGAAACTCTTCAGCGCCTGATCTTTCTTTTCACCATACCCCATATCTCCGCAATTTCGCTTAACCCCATACAAAAGCCTGCAATGGCGTAAACTCCTATACCACCCATGACAGCGCCACTGAGGCACAGAGCGTTGAGAAGGTTGAATCCCTGCACCCACACCCCGTATTGCAAAATGTAATAAACGACAACCCCCATGGCTGTGCTCGCAGCGCAAACCTTTAGCAATACACCGCCCAGAGGGGCAAGTTCGAGATTACGCCCGAGATTGCGCCGCATCAGAACAAACAGCACCACGGCATTGAACAGCGACGCCAGGCTAAGGGCGACTGCTAGCCCCACATAAGCATAATGCTGCATCAGCACTAACCCACCAATGGCATTAACAAGAAGTGTCCAGAACGAAATATACACCGGGGTGCGCGTATCTTCCCATGCATGAAAAAGAGGCACAATGACTCGGCTGATACCCACAAACACCAACCCCGGGGCGTATGCAACCAGAGCTATGGCAGTGTTATTGACATCGGTAAAAGTAAAAGCACCACGCATGAACAACTGACTGAACAACGCCTGCGCACACAGGGCCAGGCCAAGGGCTGCCGGAATGGTGATTATAAGGATAAGGCTCAGGGCATACTGCAGAGAACCGAGCAATTCACGCTCCTCGCGCGCCGCCGCCTGCTGACTCATGGTAGGTAATAGCGCCTGAGCCAGTGATGCGATAAAGATCCCCTGGGGAAACTCAAACAGGCGCTGACTGTAATAGAGATATGACACACTCCCCTGCTCCAGAAATGATGCCAGCAGCCGAGTCACCACTACATTAATCTGATAGATGGCGACCCCCAGCACCCCCGGAAGCATCAAGAGTGCAATTCGCTTCACTGCCGGGTGATCTATGCGCCAGACAGGACGAAGCCGGAAACCGTAGCGTTTAAGCATTGGTAAGGTAACTAGAAGTTGCAGAATGCCTCCTACAACAACACCCCACGCCAACGCTTCAATGGGAACAACAAAAAAGTCGATGAAAAACAGGGCACTGCAGATTATGCTTAAATTGAGAAGGACTGGAGATAATGCCGGGATAAAGAAGTGCCCATACACATTGAGAATCCCGGTAGCGAGGGCCAGCAGGCTGACAAAAAATATGTATGGGAACATGGTACGCGTCAGATCAATGGTAAGAAGTATTTTCCCCGGCACACTGCCAAATCCATGCCCTACCATATTAACTATCCACGGCGCACACAAAATACCCACTGCAGTAATCACGGCCATTACCAGCACTAAAACCGACCAGCACTGGCGTGCAACCTTGACCGCATCAGGATGACCGCCACTGTGTCGCACTCCGGAGAACACCGGAACAAAAGCAGCAGTTAGTGATCCCTCGGCAAAAAAACGCCGCAAAAGGTTAGGAATGGTAAAGGCGACAAAAAACGCATCAGTGCCAAATCCGGCCCCGAACATGGTAGCAATAACAATATCCCGTATCAGACCTGTGCACCGACTCATGAAGGTGGAAAAACCCAGAATGGCAGTTGCAACCAGGGTTCTTGCGCGATTCATAATTGCACCTGGACAAAAAACGGATTATTTATATTTAATCCCGAAAAACATCGCTTTAAGTTACTGTTACTACACATTTTTCCAACATACATGATTATATTCTTATCTTGACACTTACGTGACATGGTGCTATAAACCAGCACTGCACACTATGTACCAGAACCCAGAGTGCATTGGGCTCAGTACTAAGAATTAGGTGAAACAATACTTAAACGCGGATACTTATTTTAAACAGCAACAATAACACACGGAGATCAACATATGGCCACTCATAAATCAGCCCTGAAGCGCAATCGTCAGAGTATTGTCCGCAACGCCCGCAACGTTCATGTACGTAGCACTATGCGTACCCTGGTTAAAAATGTACGCACTGCGGTTGCGGCACAAGACAAGGAAGCTGCATCTGCTGAGCTGGAAAAAGCAATTCCCTTTATCAACAAGAGCGCGAGCAAGGGGATTATCCACAAGGCAACTGCAAGCCGCAAGATAAGTCGTTTGACAAAGCTGGTTAACTCCCTGAGTTAATTGGCTTCAGAAGTAAAATATAGACACTGAAAAAGGGGCTGCGGCTCCTTTTTTTTAAGCTTCTGCACAGTAGGAATTGCTGAGCTTTACCAGACGGGTAATGCACTCCTGCATTAATGCAGGCGGTTGGCCTGCGCTGGACTTAAGATCCATATCGGTCTGAACAAACAGGGCATAAATATCCGCGAAAACCGCGGCATTAAACATGCGTGCCTGCTTGATTGTTTTGGAAGCGAAATACGGATTGATACCCACACGCTTACAAATTTCGCTCTGAGATTCATTGTGTTTCAGCAACGCATTCACCTTCCACAGCTGGCGAAAATGGCGCACCAGCATGGTAAGAATTTTTAGAGGATGCTCTCCTTCGTATTGAAGGCGTTCGGTCAAAAGCAAAGCCTCTCCAAGGTTCCCATTGCCAGCAGCATCGGTAAGCTCGAAGATACTGTCAACCCGGGTATCTGACACAACTGCGATGACGTGATCGACGTCGATAAGCGGTACATCAGCACCACAGTAGCTCACGAGTTTATCCAACTCAGCGACAACCTCACTCAGATTTGTCCCCACACGACGACAGAACAACTCCAGCGCATCCTCGGTAAAACGCTTTTGCGACTTTGCAGCACGCTCCTTAGCAAAGCCAGGAATCTTGTTAGGATAAAATCGTTTAAATTCGACTATCTCACCGCACTTCTTAAAGTTGGTAAAGAACTTTTTCCGTTTATCAATCTTGTCGGCACACAACACCAGGCACGTTGATTCCAGAGGTTTTTTTACATATTTGAGTAGTTGTTCATACTCGTCTGCATTAAAACGCTGGGCCTCTTTAACCACAACACAGCGGCGGGGAGCAAATACAGGATAAGCGTATGCAGAATCAAGAATCTCACCCACAGAGTTATCCTGTGCAGAAAATATATCCAGATTAAAATCGCGATCCTCAGGCTCCACCGCAGCACTAATAACCTCTTTGAGAGATTCGTGTAACAAAAAAGCCTCCTCTCCATACAAAAATAGCAGGGAAGGAAGCTTTCGTGCTGCAACAGCCCGGGACAACTCGGCTGCATTCATGATTTACTCCGTTCAGAAATTGTCGACTATACGGTTGAACAATTCTGTAGCGAGACGGAAGCTGAGTTCATCCTGGGCTTCAGTCTCATTATTATCCTGCTGCGCACGGTCGTCGTGAGCCATAAACTCTTCATCCCAACTTACGTTACCCTGCCAGAACACTTCTGAACCATCGGGGCGTTCAAAGCGAAACTCAGCAGTCATAGCGGCACGATATTCTTTTATATCATCATATTCATCGTAGGCCACTGCACTCGCTCGGTAGCGTGTGATGATACCGGATAGAACAGCATCAGCTTTACTCCGCGTTGAAACCACCTCAAATGCAGGTCGTCGCGCAAATTGATCACGAACGGCAGAAGTGAGCTTATTTTCAATAAAAGGCTCTGCAGTGCGATTGGTCAGCACTTCAACAAAGATCTTTTCCACATCGTCCGGCAGTGCATCGCCACTCCCCGGAAGGTGATAGCCACAGCCGCCTACAACCCATGTAATCAGGCATAAACAGGCAACGAGGTATTTCATAACTCCAACCCTCATGCGACTACCACGTTTACAAGTTTACCGGGAACCACAATTACCTTACGAATGGTTTTATCTGCAGTGAAGCGCTTTACGTGTTCATCAGCAAGGGCCTGTTCCTCTACTTCGGCATTGGATGCACTTGCAGACACCGTTATGCGAGCGCGAACTTTGCCGTTAATCTGCACCACAATGAGTTTTTCGTCCTCCTGCATCAACTCTGTGTCCGCTTCAGGCCAACCGGCATCATCAATGCTGCCATTGTGCCCCGTACCGTTCCATAACTCTTCACAGATGTGCGGCACAAAGGGGGCAAGCAGCTTCATCGTAGTTTCCAACGCTTCACGTATTGCTCCGCGACACGCTCCTTTATCCTTCAGTGCGTATACACTATTGAGCAGTTCCATAACTGCTGCAATAGCAGTATTGAAGTGGAAGCTCCCCTCAATATCACGCGTGACCTTGGCAATAGTCTGATGGGTTTTGCGCCGCAGGGTACGCGCTTCAGGGGAAGTGTCACCATCGGTGGGTTCAGAGAAGCTGTCCCTGTTTTCATAAACAGCGCGCCACACACGGTTCAGGAAGCGATAACAACCTTCGACGCTCTGCTCATTCCACTCCAGATCCTTTTCAGGCGGCGCGGCAAAGAGAGAGAAGAGACGCGCTGTATCCGCCCCATAGGTAGAGATTAGATGGTCGGGATCCACCACGTTTTTCTTCGACTTACTCATCTTTTCGGTACGTCCGCTAATCACATCAGCGCCACATTTACCGCAACGCCCGTCCTGTACTTCTTCAGGGTAGAGCCATCCGTGCTCCGGACAGGATTGAGTCTCCTTGCACACCATCCCCTGGGTGAGAAGGTTGGTAAACGGCTCGTCAATATCAAGCAAGCCCAGATCGCGCATTACCTTGGTGAAAAAGCGCGCGTACAGCAGATGCATCACTGCATGTTCTACCCCGCCAATGTACTGATCTACCGGAAGCCAGTAGTTGGCATCATCGCGATTCAGTGGAGCATCCTCGGTGTGAGGGCAGGCATAGCGTGCAAAGTACCAGGAACTTTCAACAAAGGTATCGAATGTATCGGTTTCACGCCGTGCTGAGGCACCACATTTGGGGCAGGGTGTTTTATAAAATGCCTCGTGCTGTGCCAGCGGGCTTCCACCCTCTCCCTTAAACTCCACATCGCGCGGCAGTACCACAGGCAGATCCCTTTCCTTCACTGGTACCGGACCGCAGGTTTCGCAGTAAACAATCGGGATAGGTGTTCCCCAGTAGCGTTGGCGCGACACACCCCAGTCACGCAGGCGGAAGTTTATGCTTTTGGTGCCGAGACCCTGCTCTTCCAGGTAATCTGCGATTTTTTCTTTGGCGCTTTCATTATCCAAGCCATCAAAGCGGGCGGAATTGACCATTACCCCCGGCGCTGTCCAGGCCTCAGTCATATTCTCGGCCTTCAGCTCCTCCCCTTCGGGGCTGACCACCACAATCATAGGGATATCGTATTTACGCGCAAATTCGAAATCGCGCTGATCATGGGTGGGAACGGCCATGACCGCACCGGTGCCGTAATCCATAAGGACAAAATTGGCCAGATAGATCGGCATTTCGCGCCCACTAACGGGATTGATACAGTATGAGCCGGTGAACACACCTTCTTTTTCAAAATCTTCGCTGGTGCGCTTCTTTTTATCCTGCTTCTTTACCTTGGCGATAAAGCTCTCAACAGACTCTTTCTGCTCAGGGGTAGTAAGTTTCCGCGCCAGTGGATGCTCAGGCGCGAGGCTCATAAAGGTAGCGCCATATACGGTATCCTGGCGCGTGGTAAATACCGAAATGGTATGCGCTGCATCCTTGGTTTTAAAATTGATCTCACATCCAGTGCTACGCCCGATCCAGTTGCGCTGCATGGTAAGCACTGATTCCGGCCAGCCGGGGAGATTGTATGTATCTTCAAGCAATTCATCCGCATATGCAGTTATCTTGAAAAACCACTGATCCAGTTCCTTATCTTCAACTTCAGTGCCGCATCGCCAACAGCAGTCATCTTCAACCTGTTCATTGGCGAGAACCGTCTGGCACGCTTCACACCAGTTGACGCTTGAGCTCTTTTTATAAGCTAAACCCTTTTCAAACATCTGCAGAAACATGAGCTGTTCCCAGCGATAGTAATCCGCATCACAGGTGGCAAACTCACGCTCCCAATCGTAGGAGAGCCCCATCGTCTTTAACTGCTTACGCATATTGGCTATATTTTCAATGGTCCACTTAGCCGGATGTATCCCATGCTGGATGGCAGCATTTTCCGCTGGCATACCGAAAGCATCCCACCCCATGGGATGGAGGACATTAAACCCCTGCAGACGCTTGAAGCGTGCAACCACATCACCAATGGAATAGTTACGCACATGCCCCATGTGAATTCTCCCGGATGGATATGGGAACATCTCCAGGACATAGTACTTTTCTCTATCATGGCGGGCTTCAACTTTATATTGAGCAGCCTCGTCCCACCGCTGCTGCCACTTCTGCTCAATCTGTTCGGGGTTGTAACTCTCTTCCATCACGCCTCTGTCGCCTCCGTGTCATGGGCTATGCAAACCCGTTTGCGGATCAAATTAAAAAACCGGCATCAGCCGGCTTTTATGCTATAGACACCAGAAATATACCCCATGCCTTCAAAAAATCGGCACATCTTCCGGGGCATGGCATCGGGTGGGTGTTAGTGTAAGATATTCGTCTTACTTTTCACGATATGTGATACGCCCGCGGGTAAGATCGTAAGGGGAAAGTTCAATAGTCACTCGATCACCGGGCAAGATACGAATATAAAACTTGCGCATCTTTCCCGAGATATGCGCCAGAACAATATGATCGTTGTCCAGCTTCACCCTGAACATGGCATTGGGCAACGGCTCGATAACTGTGCCTTCTACCTCAATTGCTTCTTCTTTAGCCAAAAGTGCCTCCTGATATAAAAAATCACCTCATGTAAGGTGAATGCGTATAGCATTAAATGAACGGCAATGTCAAGTGTACGCAGCACCTCGATGTTGCCGGTCGCTACGCCACTGTATTGATCAAAGGAAAGAATTCCTACAGCAGAAAACGTTCGATGGTCTCAATAACCTTGGCAGACTTGAACGGTTTGGTTACGTACCAGTTCGCTCCCACTTCATCTCCGCGCGACAGATCTTCCTGACTCTTTTTGGCAGTGAGCATAATGACAGGCAGATCCTTTGTTTCCGGATTGTTTTTGATTCTACGGCACACCTCAAATCCATCAATCTCCGGAAGCATGATATCAAGCAATACCAGATCTACCTTCTCCTTCTCCAAAATATCAAGTGCAATACTTCCGTTCGCGGCGCCTATCACCTCAAACCCCTTGGAAGTCAGAAGGATGCTCTCCAGTTTGAGCAAGCTCTCTTCATCCTCAACTACAAGAATAGTTTTTTTTCTCACCCCGAAACCTCCTTAATCCGCACAGCAGTACGCATATCTCCCGTCCTGGCTGAATGACAAGATCACACAAGAAAATGTAGCACAAAACCTTCAGATTCCCAGCACAGAATCGCAAACTTGTTATATTTTGCGCTATTCCAATGATGTGAATACAAGTCAGCGTTCCCGGTCACGATAATTAATACGAATAGGGCAACCGGTAAAACCAAAGGGCCCGCGGATTTTATTTGACAGGTAGCGCCGGTAGGAAAAATGCACCCCATCTGACTTATTTACAAATATAGTGAAAGTAGGAGGTCGCACTGCGGTCTGAGTTATATAAAAAAGCTTTACCCGTTTTCCGTGATACATAGCAGGTTGATGTGCCAGTTCCGCAGCCTGGAGAGCCTTGTTGAGTTCAGAAGTGCTGATCTTACGATTGAACTGGTATGCAACCTCAGCCACGGTTTCCATGATCTTGGCAACGCGCTGGCCGGTAAGGGCCGACACGAACATAATCGGGGCAAAGCTCAAGAACTTAAACTTACGCCGAACCTCTTCAGTAAAGGTCTTTACCGAATAATTATCTTTTTCGATGGCATCCCATTTATTGACAACCAGCACAATGGCGCGTCCTTTGTCATAGGCATACCCGGCTATAGTGATATCCTGATCGGTTATTCCGGTTTCTGCATCAATGATCAGCATCACGACATGCGCGCGATCCATCCCCTTCAGGGCATGGACAATGGAGTATTTCTCGAGTTTCTGACTCACCCGCCCCCGCCGCCGGATACCGGCCGTATCAATCAGGAGGTATTTCTGTTTATTGTAAACAAAAGGAGTATCAATGCTGTCGCGCGTGGTGCCGGCGGTGGGGTTGGCTACTACTCGTTCGTAGCCAAGCATGCGGTTCACAATGGAGGATTTCCCCACATTGGGGCGACCGATAACGGCAAGACGGATTTCGCTCTCCTCTTTATCTGCGGATATGTCTTCCGGCAGCAGATCCTGCAGATCGACAGTCAGATCGCCCATCCCCCGCCCGTGCTCTGCAGAGACCGGATAAAACTGGTCGACGCCCAGAGCATAGAACTCTGTCGCCTCATCTTCCTGTTTGGGCCCGTCCACCTTGTTGACAACATACAGCACCGGCTTTTTCACGCGGCGCAACATCTGCGCCACCTCCTGATCTGAAGAAGTGAGCCCTTCGCGCCCATCAAGGAGGAACAGAATGATGTCGGCTTCCTCAATCGCCAATTGCGACTGCTCACGCATCTGCGCCAGCAACCTATCGGTACTTACAGGTTCAAACCCGCCGGTGTCGATAAGCGTAAAAGATTTGTCAAAGCGGTTAACTTCAGCATAATTGCGGTCACGTGTAACACCTGGGAAGTCTTCCACAATGGCTTTGCGCTGACCGAGGATGCGGTTAAACAGGGTCGATTTGCCCACATTGGGACGACCGACAATGGCTACTACAGACATGAGATGTCCTCTTTCTTTTTTTGCTTGATATGGGGGAAAGGTGCAGGTCGCACAATTCGCCCCTGTTGCTAATTATTTAGTTCCCATTACCCGCCGGGGCTTGTGGATCGTATGCAAAAGGGCGTCAGTCACCATGGGCTGTAAAAGTGGAACAGCCCTTGATGGTCCATCTGTAAACCATCGTATCCCCTGGAACGGGTGCCGCAAACAGTTGCTGTAAAGCTGTTTCAGCTGTAACCCAGCTCACGCAGAGCGCGATCAGATTCCATCCAGTTTCTCTTCACCTTCACGAACAGTTCCAGATACACCTTGGTATCGAGAAAGCGTTCAATTTCGTAGCGCGCATCGGTCCCCAAAGTGCGGATCATGCTCCCACCTTTGCCCACCAGAATCCGCTTGTGAGCATCGCGCCCAACGTAGATCACCGCCTGAATGGAGATCAGTCCATCACGCTCACGCTCGGTAAAACTCTCCACCTCAACGGCCACCCCGTAAGGCAACTCCTGTCGGGTACGACGCAGTACTTTTTCACGGATCATCTCCGCTACAATGAAGCGTTCGGGCAGATCGGTAACCGCATCTTCGGGATAAAGCATGGGGCCCGGCGGTAACATCTCCTCCACCTGGCGCAGCATATCCTCAACCCCGCTCCCATCCTCAGCACATATAGGGATAATCGCAGCGAAATCAAACGCATCCTTATAAGATGCTATCAGGGGGAGCAATTCAGTTTTATCAATACAGTCTATCTTATTTATCAGCAAGACCACGGGGATCTGACTTTTCTCCAGAATCTGCAGAATAAAATCGTCTTTTTTACCTGGCGCTGTCGCATCGGTAACCAGGAGCACAATATCAACACCACTGCATGCCGAGAGGGCCTGATCAACCATATACTGGTTGAGTTTTCCGCGCGCCTTATGGATCCCCGGAGTGTCGAGGAATAGTGTCTGTACTGTATCTGTGGTGCGAATACCCAGAACCCTGTTTCTGGTGGTCTGTGGCTTATTCGCCGTAATTGCGATCTTCTGCCCGAGAATTTTATTCAGCAGAGTCGATTTGCCCACATTGGGACGCCCCACAATAGAGACAAATCCGCACCGGTATACACTTTGATCATTATTTTGCATCATTTTTTGAGTTATTCTCCAGATCTAATTCAGTCTCAAGCCCTATTTTATCCAGAGCTGCGCGCGCTGCTTTCTGTTGCGCCATTTTTTTGCTTTTCCCACTTCCCCAGCCTAATTCCAGTCCATCGCACTGCACCTGTACAGAGTACACCCGCTCATGATCCGGACCACTCTGATCGCAAAGAATGTATTCAGGGCCAACACCAAAAAGCGCCTGCACTTCTTCCTGCAAACGGGTTTTATAGTCATGGGATTCGCGCTGCACATCTGCAACCGCATCGTCATCGAGCAGGTTTGTGATTACCCTGTCAGCTTCATCCAAGCCGGAATCAATAAACACTGCCCCAAAGACAGCTTCGATGGCATCAGCAAGAATATTATCCTTATCTCTCCCACCACTGCGCTCTTCCCCGCGCCCAAGGCACAGATATTCTCCAAGTTGAAGCGTACGTGCCATCGCCGCCAAAGCCGGAGCACTCACCAGTTCCGAGCGTACCCGCGACAACTCCCCCTCAGGCAAATCCGGATAGCGGGCGTAGAGATGTTTTGCAACCACCAGATCCAGAACCGCATCACCAAGAAATTCAAGCCGCTCGTTAGATGCTGCCGGGTCCCGTAGTTTCTCATTGGCAAATGATTTGTGTACCAGGGCTTTCTCCAGCATTTTACTTGAGGTAAAGTTATACCCCAGTTTTTTTTCAAGCTGCATATACCCGGAGTTGTTCTCTGGTGCATTCAATGCAGAAAGACTCCTTCATGCTCCACAATACCGTTTTAAGTGAAAAACACTCTAACATTTATACATACAAAACGGTTACCATACCGTGACCTGAAGCATAACGCATCAGAAAAACATACTCCACCCGCCATTCAGGGTACTATTTAATGCTTGGACATATTTGCAAAGCCCAAATTTTGACCTTGATTCATCCGACGCTAAACCTATAATGGCGGGCTCCTCCACGACGCAACAAGTCGTCACATTTGAACAACCTAAAACCATACACGGGTTATCCATTGATGCATAATTTCATCACCATAGAAGGGATTGAGGGGTGTGGCAAGACCACTCAAATCAGGCTTTTAAGCGACACGCTACAGGCAGAGAATATACCTTCGCTGATAACGCGTGAGCCTGGAGGTTGCCCTATTTCAGATAAAATACGCTCGATTCTTCTCGATCCTTCTAATACACACATGACTCCCACAGCCGAATTACTTCTGTATGCAGCCGCAAGGGCGCAACATGTCCAGGAGGTTATACGTCCGTCACTCGAAACGGGCAAAGTGGTTATATGTGATCGCTTTACCGACGCAACCATGGCTTACCAGGGGTATGCTCGCGGACTGCCCCTTGAGACCATTGAATATCTGGCTAAACTGGCTTGCGACGGAATTGAACCGGGTCTCACCCTGTGGCTTGACCTGCCGGTTGAAGTCGGAGTAAAACGTGCTTTGCAACGCAATGACTCTCTGAATAAAAGCAAAGAAGCACGTTTTGATCAGGAATCACTCCAGTTTCACTCCCGTGTGTATCAGGGCTACGCCCAACTGCATAAGTTGAATCCACAGCGCATCCAACGCATTGATGCTGACACAACTCCTACCCTGGTAGCAGAGCGTGTCCTGAAGGTGGTCAGACAGCATCTTGGCATCGTGAGGTAATCTATGACATTCGCGGATATCATAGGACATGAACAGCAGAAAAAGCTCCTGCGTCGCGCATTTGAAAATGACAAACTAGCACATGCATATTTATTCAGCGGGATTGATGGAATCGGCAAACGTCTGATGGCTCTGGCACTCGCACGCCTGATATTCTGCCAAGAGGGAAAAGGATGCGGCAACTGCAGTGCCTGTCGGCGGATTGACCACAGTAATCACCCTGATCTGCATGTAGTTGAGCCAGATGGGCAATTTATCAAGATTGAGCAGATCCGCTCTCTGCAGAAAAACCTCGCCTTTCGTCCCCTCGAAGCACCACACCATATCGTACTTATAGACCACGCGGATCAACTGCATCCGAGTGCAGCCAATGCCCTGCTAAAAACCTTGGAAGAACCTCCTAACAGAACAATTTTTATTCTCCTCAGCGCACAACCTCACGCTCTGCCGAGTACGGTCAGATCCAGATGTCAGACTCTTCCTTTTTCACACCTGAATCATGTGGAAATCGAAAAGGTGCTGCGCTCTCAGGTAGAGGATGAAATGGAGCGCAACATCCTTGCGGCACTGTCTCAGGGCAGCCTGAGCAAGGCATTTGGTGCCGATCGCGACTTCTACCTTAACACACGGCGCGAAATTTTCACCGCCATCGCGCGCTTAAAACCCGCGTCAGTGCTCCCTATGCTCGAACTTGCATCATCGCTGGCTCAGGACAGAGAATATGCCGTAGCTGTAACCGACATTCTCATCAGTTGCTATCGCGATCTATTCATTATAATATCTCGCGCTTCTGGAGCCCTAGTAGTAAACACCGACCTTGAACAGGAACTACGTCAACTGAGCACTCGCTATACTCAGGCCGGTGTTACCACCATGCTCGATTCAATTTTGCGCTGCCGCACCTATTTGCAACACAATGTCAATCCCCTTCTAGCCATGGAGTGGCTGCTTTCGAGCCTGATTTTTCAACAAGTGGAGAAGAGTTAAACAGGGGAGAAATGCCAACATAACATTGCTTGCACCCAGCGAATACGTTATCATTATAAAATTATCTACACATCAAGCGTTTTAAATAGGGATATAACCGCCTTCGTTAAACATTAGCCACTGAACCAACTGACAGTATCCAGATCAGAGCAACCCGGCAATACCCTTAACCCCATACTTTAACTTTACGATAGTAAATAATATATATGCAGAACGAAAAATCGGAAAAAAACAGTAAAACTCAGCCTGCCGAATCAGCTACGGGGGATAACAACCCACCTGATAATCCGCAACCGCCCGAAAAGGAAAACAGGCGCACAGGTAAAGAGGCTATTGTCGTTACAGTAAAATTCCGTAATGCGGGCAAGCAATACGATTTTGACACTAACGACATTGAACTTAAATGCCAGGATCAGGTAGTGGTAGAAACCAGCCGCGGACGCGCTCTGGGTACCGTGGTTCGCACTCCGCGCAGCATTGTAGATATTGGCAAAAGGCCCCAGGAACTGAAAAAGGTACTCCGCCTGGCTACAGAAGCCGATATCAACATGACCCGCATCAGCCGGGCTAAGGAAGATGAGGCCTTTGCATTCTGCGTCGAGCGCATAAAAAAGCGCAATCTACCCATGAATCTGGTCAAAGCAGATTATCTGTTCGATGGATCCAAGATTCTGTTCCATTTTACTGCGGAAAATCGAATTGATTTCCGCGAACTGGTCAAGGATCTGGCTCACCATTTTCACACCCGCATTGAAATGCGCCAGATCGGTGTGCGCGATGAAGCCAAGCTTATAGGTGGCCTGGGTATATGTGGACGCGAGCTATGCTGTTCCACCTTTATCACCGAATTCCAGCCTGTATCTGTTAAAATGGCTAAACAGCAAGGTCTGGCTCTGAACCCAAGCAAAATATCCGGCCAGTGCGGCAGGCTGTTATGCTGCCTGGGGTACGAATACGAAACCTACTGCAGCATGGCGAAAAAGCTTCCAAAAACCGGACGCAAAGTGCAATACGAAGGCCAGGAAGCCACCGTCGTTGCCGTTAACATTCTTGCCCAGAGCGTCACCCTGCGTCTGGAAGGAAAAAATGTAGAAGTTCCTATTGATGCATTCAATCGTGGTAAAGAGGATGCCTCTCAAGGCACAAGCAAGAGTGGGAAACAAGACCGAAACCAGAGCTCCCAGTCTTCTGAACGCAAGGGAAGAGAGGGCAGGAAACCTACTGGTACCAACCGAGTAACCGCACGCACAAAAGCCTCCCAGGCGGAACCCCGCCCCGACGAAAAAGTAACTGGCAAAGAGGGCGAGAAGACAACGCCTTCGCGTCCTGAAGGGAAAAAGAACAGATCAGGTTCCAGACGGAATCGCCAGAAACAGCGATCTCCCTCAAAGCAAGGATCGAGCCACGCCCAGGAGGGTCAAAGTTCTCCACCCTCACCTGCTGAAACCAAGGGCGATATGCATCCCGTACAGGACAAAGGCGAAAAATCCCCGGAGCAGAACAACCAGAAAAAAAGACCACCACGTCGTCGCAATAAACGCCGGCCGAAACCAAAGCCGAAAACATAGCAGGAGTTCGCATGCAAAACACTTTTTACATCACTACCCCCATCTACTATGTCAACGACGTCCCGCATATCGGGCACGCATACACCACTCTGGCGTGCGATGTTCTGGCACGCTACAAGCGCTCCCGTGGGTTCGAGGTGTTCTTTCTCACAGGTACCGATGAACATGGACAAAAAGTAGAAAAAGCCGCCCTTGCTAACGGCGAGACCCCCATTGAACTCGCCGATCGAGTAATGCCTCGCTTCCAGGCGCTGTGGGAAAAACTTAATATCGAAAACACTGATTTTATCCGCACTACCCAGCAGCGTCATGCCAAGGGGGTACAAAAGCTGTTCCGCCAGATTAAAGAGCAGGGGGATATTTTTCTCGGCACTTATGAGGACTGGTACTGCACTCCGTGCGAGACATTCTGGACCGAGACCAACCTCATAGAAGGTTGTTGCCCAGATTGCGGACGCCCTACAGACAAGCTGCAGGAAGAGTCATACTTTTTTCGCATGAGCAAATACCAGCAGCAGTTGCTCGATCACATTGAAGCAAATCCCGACTTTATTCAGCCACGTTCGCGTCGCAACGAAGTCCTCAGTTTTGTGCGTGAAGGTTTGAGAGACCTCTCCATCTCCAGAACCAGCTTCTCCTGGGGCATCAAGGTACCCGACGATGACAAACACGTACTATATGTATGGTTCGATGCGCTAAGCAACTATATCACCGCACTCGGCTATCCGGATGACACAAAGGGGAACTTCTCCAAGTTCTGGCCTGCGGATGTACATGTTATCGGCAAGGATATCCTCCGTTTTCACACGGTGTACTGGCCCACGTTTCTTCTCGCTGCAGGTTTGCCGTTACCCAAAAAGGTTTTTGCGCACGGGTGGTGGACTGTTGAAGGGAAGAAAATGAGCAAAAGCATGCAGAATGTGGTGGAACCCAACATGCTGGTAGAAAAATACGGCATCGACCCCATCCGCTATTTTCTCCTGCGCGAAGTTCCATTTGGTCTCGATGGTGATTTCTCCCACTCATCCCTGGTAAACCGGATCAATTCTGATCTCGCCAACGACCTGGGCAATCTGGTAAGCCGCTGCACCGCCATGGTAAGCAAATATTTTAATGGAGTCCTTCCGGAAGCGCACAACTGTACCGAAGCGGACGAAGCTCTGATCGAATTGTGCCGCGAGCGCATGGAAGCAGTAGATCAGCACATGGACGCTCTGGCATTCAACAAGGCCCTGGCCAGCATCTGGGAAATAATCAGTGCCGCTAATCGCTATATCGACACCAATGCCCCCTGGAACCTGGCCAAGGAAGAGAGCCAGCGTGAGCGTCTGGGTACGGTTATGTACAACCTCATCGAAGCTATCCGCCTTGTGGGGTTGAGCATTGAACCGTTCATGCCAGACACCGGGGAGAAGATCAAGCACACCCTGGGATTGAGCGCAACTGAGGGGCTGGAAGACTTGAGTGCATGGGGGCTGCTAAAACCAGGATCCACTATAGCTAAAGCGCCCCCTATGTTCCCGCGCATTGAACAGAAATAACCCCGAGTTAAACCTTTGCCGGGCGCGGTTTGCGCACGGTTTTATATCTGATTCACGGAGTTAAGAATATATGCACACAAAGCAGCCGGCTCTGGTTGATACCCACGCCCATCTTGACGGTTCGCGCTTTGTCGAAGACCTCGACCTTGTCCTTAAAAGAGCTGCGGATTCCGGTGTCCACAGCATAATTACAGTAGGGTGCGATCTGGAAAGTTCGCGCGCAAGTGTCCGTCTTGCCAATGAGTCTGCTAGGGTTCATTCCCCCCAGGAGACACCGCGGATATATGCCGGCGTTGGAGTACATCCGCATGATGCTTCTGATCTTACCTCCGAGGTAGTGGAGGAATTGCGCATCCTGGCACAGAATGATGATGTGGTGGCCATTGGTGAAACCGGGCTAGATTATTTCAGAAATCGCTCACCGCACGAACATCAACTTAAAGCGTTCCGTAAGCAGATTTGCCTGGCTAAAGAGTGCGACAAACCTCTGATCATCCACGATCGCGATGCCCACGCGGATATCCTTGAGGTGATGCGCGCTGAAAATGCGCAGGAATGCGGTGGGGTGCTCCACTGTTTCAGCGCCGATGTAGAAATGGCACAAGCTTGTGTAGATATGGGTTTTTACATCTCCTTTACCGGAAATATCACCTACCCTAAAAACGAGATGCTGCGCGACGTAATCCGCCATATCCCGCTGGAGCGGATTATGGTGGAAACGGACTGCCCCTATATGGCACCACAATCGAAGCGCGGAAAACGCAACGAGCCAGCCTATACTACCGAAACCGCACAAAAAATAGCCGAATTGCGAGGCCTGACCCTCCACGACGTCGCGCGGATTACCAGTCTCAACGCCTATGAACTCTTCGGGGTGGGGCAGGTAGATCAGGCGGTAAAGATCGCCTATCGCATCCGCAACTCCCTCTATCTAAACATTACCAACCGCTGTACTAACAGCTGTACCTTCTGCACCAAATTTCAGGACTTTAAGGTTAAAGGACATCAGCTCAGACTCGAACACGAGCCGGATGTGCAGGAGATCATCGATGCTATCGGCGATCCGCAAGCATATGAGGAGGTAGTATTCTGTGGCTATGGTGAGCCGCTATTGCGTCTCGATTGCGTAATTGAGGTGGCACGCTGGCTCAAACAACACGGCGTGAAGGTGCGCATCAACACCGATGGCCAGGCCAACCTGGTACATGGGCGCAACGTGCTCCCCGAACTTGAAGGGTTGGTTGACTCCATTTCAGTTTCCCTAAACGCTTCCAGTGCGGAGGAATATCAGCGTCTATGCCGCTCAAAATTCGGCCCTGAAGGATACAGCGGAGTCAAGGATTTTATCCGCGAAGCGACTCAATACATTCCCAGTGTAACCGCATCGGCCGTCACCATTCCCGGCGTGGATATTGAAGCATGCGCCGCAGTTGCCGCAGAACTGGGAGCAGAGTTTCGCAAGCGCATTTATAACGAAGTTGGATAACCCCGGGAACTGCCCGGCACCAGTGACATACTAGATGTCATATATACAAACCGAGCACAGAGGAGAAATGCATGTCACAAAATCCGTGGCAACCACGCCAGGACCCGTTGGAACAGGCCCTGGAAGCCATTATGAAAAAACTAAAATCGAGCGGAGGGCCGCCCAAGAAACTGATTCTGGGTGTCATCGTTGTGGCCCTGGTACTGTTTGGCGCCCAGAGCGCATTCTACAAGGTCGACACCGAGGAGACCGGCGTGATACTGCGCCTGGGGAAAAGTATTGGCACTACACCCCCGGGGCTGCACATGAAGATCCCTTTTGGCATCGATCAGGCTATCCCGGTAAAAACCGGGCGTGTACTCAAAGAGGAGTTTGGTTTCCGCACCGAGCGAGCCGATGTCCGCTCCACTTACAGCTCACGTGAATACGACGAAGAGTCTCTGATTCTCACCGGCGATCTGAATGTCACTGACCTGGAGTGGGTCGTGCAGTACCAGATCATGGATCCGGTTAAATACCTGTTTAATATTGAAGATCCCACAGCTACTATTCGCGACCTGTCTGAGGCCATTCTGCGCTCCATCATCGGCAATTCGAAAGTTACCGATGTCCTCACCACTGAACGCGAACGCCTTGCGATTCAGGTGCAGAAAGAGCTGCAGGCGCTGTTTGATTCCTACGATATCGGGGTTCGCATTGTGACGGTTAAGTTTCAGGACGTAAACCCTCCCAAAGAGGTAAGAAGCGCCTTCAACGAGGTCAACGAAGCGGAACAACAACGCGAAAGTCTGATATTTCAAGCGCGGGAACAGTACAACCGCGAGGTTCCCAAAGCGCGCGGGGTCGCACGGAGTAAGATCCTGGACGCAGAAGGCTACGCCCTGGAGCGCATAAACCGCGCCACCGGTGAGGCCCAGCGTTTCAAGGATCTGCTGCGCGAGTACGCTAAAGCCCCTGAAGTAACCAAAAAACGCCTGTACCTCGAAAGGATGGAGCAAGTTTTGCCCGAAATAAAAGAACTCTATATCATCGACTCGGATCAGTCCGGTGTCATGCCCCTGCTTCCCCTGGGCAAAGGCTCACTTAGCGGAGGTGGCCAATGAAAAAACTGATTATCCCACTGATTATTGTCATTGCAATCGCAGCCAATTCATTCTTTGTAATCAACGAAGCCAACCAGGCCATTGTAACTCAATTCGGTAAACCGGTTGGGGGTGTGCGCCATGCCGGATTCCACCTCAAGATTCCATTTGTGCAAAAGGTGCATACCTTTTCCAATCGGATTCTGAACTGGGATTCCGACCCCAACGAGATCCCTACGAGCGATAAAAAGTATATCTGGGTTGATACCACCGCACGCTGGCGCATTGCCGATCCGCTGCTGTTCTTCACCTCTGTGGCAACGGAACAGAATGCCCAGACCCGCCTGGATGACATTATCGACTCTGTAGTTCGTGATCAGATCTCAGGGCATCGGCTCGTAGACGTGGTACGCAGTGTGGACTACTCGGGCAATCTGAGCATCAGCTCCAAGGAGTATGACGAGAAAAAAGAGGATGAAGGACATTCCATCGGGCGCGACAAGATCATGGATTATGTGCTCGAACAAGCAGAACAGAACACCCCGGAATACGGTATTGAGCTCATCGATGTGAAGATCAAGCGCATTAACTACGTCGATCAGGTGCGTCAACGCGTCTTCGAGCGTATGATCGCCGAGCGCCAGAAAGTCGCGGCTGAGTACCGCTCCGAAGGTGAAGGGGAAAAGGCCGACATCCTCGGCCAGATGCGTAAAGAACTGAAGTTGATTGAATCTGAAGCGTACCAGAAGGCCGTTCAGATCAAAGGTGAAGGTGATGCAAAAGCCGCGGCTATCTTCGCCGAAGCCTACAATCAGGACGCGGATTTTTACAACTTTGTCCGCACGCTTGAATCATATGGCACCACCATTGGGGAAAACAATCGTGCTATTCTTTCAACGGATAGTGAATACTTCCAATTGCTTAATCAGATAGACAATTAGTCTCAGAACTTACCACCAACAACAGTTCTCCCCGGGCTCTTTGATGTTTAAAGCAGCTCGGGGGGAACATCCCACCATCTCTTTCTTTTCATAATCCGTGTAGTGGAAAAGCGGAAACATGCCAGGACGACTTCCCGCACAACACACCAAGTTACACAAATACTCACACAATATTTATATATACTAATTGAGATTCGAGCATTTACGGCCATATCCCCCTGCCAAGAAGATAAAACCCCAAAAAACACCTTAAAAAAGACCCGCTAAAGGCTTTTGGCATTGTCCTTGTAAATAAAAGTTGAAGATTTTGTGTAGTGCAAATTTTATCTAGAAACAGACAGTCATATCCCTATCAATTAACAAGGAGCAAAAAGCATGGGTATTAAACTTGATGAAAAAATAAAACCTATCTACCAGGAAGTTCTCAATCGCAATCCGGGTGAGAATGAATTCCATCAGGCGGTGCTCGAGGTACTTGAATCCCTCGGACCTGTACTGGTAAAGCATCCTGAATTTGCAGATCACCGCATCATTGAGCGCATCTGCGAACCTGAGCGCCAGATCATATTCCGCATCCCATGGATGGATGACGATGGCAATGTGCACATCAATCGCGGCTTCCGTGTGGAGTTCAACAGCGCTCTGGGCCCCTACAAAGGCGGGCTGCGTTTTCACCCCTCCGTGTATCTGGGCATTGTAAAGTTCCTCGGTTTTGAGCAGATTTTCAAAAATGCCCTGACCGGCCTGCCTATTGGTGGCGGCAAAGGTGGATCCGACTTCGACCCCAAAGGTAAGTCAGACAACGAGATCATGCGTTTCTGCCAAAGCTTCATGACAGAGCTCTATCGTCACATTGGTGAGCACACAGACGTTCCTGCCGGCGATATCGGCGTAGGTGGGCGCGAGGTTGGCTATATGTTCGGCCAGTACAAGCGCATCACCAACCGTTGGGAGTCCGGGGTTCTCACCGGCAAAGGCCTTGACTGGGGCGGCTCTCTGGTTCGTACCGAAGCCACCGGTTACGGCGCAGCCTTCTTCGTCCAGGAAATGTTCAAGGTACGCAACGACTCGATTGAAGGGAAGAAGTGCATCGTATCCGGTAGCGGCAATGTTTCTATCTATACCATCGAGAAAATCAACCAACTCGGGGGGAAAGTCATAGCTTGCTCTGACTCCGGAGGCTACATATACCATGAAGCCGGCATAGATCTGGAGTTGGTTCAGCGCATCAAAGAGATCGAGCGTCGCCGGATCAAAGACTACACCAACTATTACCCTGAAGCTAAGTATGTTGCAAAAGGGAATATCTGGGAAATCCCCTGTGACGTGGCCATGCCTTCTGCAACCCAGAATGAAATCAACGGCAAAGACGCAGCCATGCTGGTCAAAAACGGCTGTATTGCTGTGGGTGAAGGGGCAAATATGCCTACAACTCCAGAAGGGATCCGCGTATTCCTCGATGCTGGCATCGCCTACGGGCCCGGCAAGGCTGCCAATGCCGGTGGGGTTGCTACCAGCGCCCTGGAAATGCAGCAGAATGCATGCCGCGACTCATGGAACTTCGAATACACAGAGGAGCGCCTGCGTCAGATCATGCAAAACATCCACAAAGTTTGCTACGAAACTGCTGATGAGTACGGCACCCCGAACAACTACGTGAACGGTGCCAACATTGCAGGCTTTACCAAGGTCGCAAAAGCCATGGTTGCCCTGGGTCTTATCTAGGCCAATCCAGTGTATGCTTTGTGTGCATAAAAATAAGCTGAAGTAAAAAAACAGACCCGCCTGCTAAAGGTGTGGTCTGTTTTTTTATGTAATAATGTTATGCTCATATTCAGTACAGAGTACAGTCCACATTGCAACCTCGCATCCCCAGCATAAATGGAGTGACTCACTATGGACCCAACCCTTCGCGTTACTACCGGCAACACCAGTTTGGATAAGGTTCTCGATGATCTGCGTATCGGAGACAATGTCGTATGGAAAATCGATTGCGTAGAGGACTATCGTAACCTGGTTAAACCTTTCGTGGAAAGCGCCCTGAAAGATGGGCGGCGTGTAGTCTATATGCGCTTTGGCCAGCACGATCCCCTGCTAGAAGATAATGACAAAATCAAGCGCTACAAACTAGACCCTCGCGGGGGGTTTGAAGTGTTTGCAGCTACCATTTACGATATCATCACCGAAGAGGGTAAAGAGGTGTTCTATGTATTCGACTGCCTTTCAGACCTCCTCCTGGCATGGACTACCGACTACATGGTGGGAAACTTTTTCTGGGTGACCTGCCCATATCTGTACGAACTGGATACCGTCGCCTACTTTGCCCTCCTGCGTGACAATCACTCATTCAGAACCATCGACCGCATACGTAAAACCACTCAGGTTCTGGTGAATGCGTTCAACTCTAACGGCGAAATGTATATCCAGCCGCAGAAAGCTTGGCAGCGCTATTCCCCCACCATGTTTCTACCTCACCACCTGCAAAACGGTGAGTATGTTCCTATCAACAACAGCTATGAAGCTACACGCCTGCTAAGTTCCCTCACTATCAGAGACGAGAACAGTTCGCGCCATATAGACCACTGGCATCAGCTGTTTTTACAGGCCGAAGGGCTGATGAACAGCGAAGCGTCCCCCGAAGAGCGCCAGAAGATGGTGACACACATATGCCGCCATATGATCGGACGCGAAGAGCGTATCCTGGAACTTGCCAATCGATATTTCAGCCTCGAAGATTTGCTAAAGATAAAATCTCGCATTGTCGGCACCGGATTCATCGGAGGCAAAGCGGTGGGAATGCTTCTGGCCAACAACATCCTTCTTTATGATCAGGATTTCGACTGGGACAAACACCTCGAACCGCACGACTCCTTCTACGTAGGCTCAAATGTTTACTATTCCTATATTGTGCACAACGGATGGTGGAAACTGTTCATGGAACAGAAAAAACCTGAAACCTACTACAGCGCCGGTGCCGTTTTGCAGAAAAATATGCTTGAGGGACAATTTCCCGAACCGATCCGCGAGAGCCTGCGGCGTGTACTCGACTATTTCGGCCAGTATCCCATTATAGTTCGCTCCAGTTCCCTGCTCGAAGACGGTTTCGGCAATGCCTTTGCGGGTAAATATGACAGTTTCTTCTGCACCAATCAGGGATCTCCTGAAGAACGCCTGGAAACCCTGGAGCAGAATATCCGTAAAATTTTTGCAAGTGCCATGAGTGAAGATGCCCTCGCCTATCGCCTTCAACGCGGACTTGAACAGCGTGATGAGCAGATGGCACTTCTGATCCAGCGCGTCTCCGGCTCCTATCACGGACAACATTACTTCCCGGAAATTGCCGGAGTGGGAGTATCCTACAACAGCTTTGTGTGGGATAAACAGATGGATCCTGAGGCGGGGATGATGCGCCTGGTACTGGGTCTGGGAACACGTGCCGTGGACAGGGTTGAGGGCGACTACCCTTGTACGGTAGCGCTGGATGCACCCATGAAACGTCCCCACAAAGGGGTAGAAGATGTGCGGCGTTTTTCTCAGCGTGATGCTGACACCCTAAACCTGGAAGACAACTCCGTCGAAACGGTTTCCATATTGCGCCTGGGGCGCGAACACAAAAAAATACCCTGGCCCATGTACGGAGTTCGCGACCACGAAACCAGCGAACTACTCCGCAGTCGAACTCTCAAACAGGAGGATATCTGGCTACTGACCTTTGAGCGTCTCCTCACTCAGACCGAGTTCTGCCCTTTGATGCAGCGAGCCCTGAAAACCCTGGAGAAGGCATATAACTACCCGGTAGATATAGAGTTTACCGGAAACATTGATGCAGAGGACAATATGCACCTCGGTCTGGTTCAGTGCCGCCCCCTGCAGACCAAGGGGATTCAGACACTCGGACCCCTGCCTGCCAACATATCTCCGGAAAATACAGTTTTCAGTACCGAAGGTCACTTTATGGGAGGTAATATCTCCCAGCACCTGAAGTGGATAATCTGGGTTGAACCAGATGAGTATGCACAACTGAGTATCCCCAAAAAATACGAAGTTGCGCGCCTCATCGGCCGCCTTAATAAGCGGATTGCAGACCGAGAAGAGAACAAGACACTTCTCCTGGGTCCCGGCCGCTGGGGCACCTCAACACCATCCCTAGGGGTTCCGATATCGTTTAACGAGATCAACAACATGGTGGCTGTCGGCGAAGTAGCGTTCGAAAGTGAGGGGCTCATGCCTGAACTGTCTTACGGCTCCCACTTTTTTCAGGATCTGGTTGAAAGCGACATTTTCTACCTTGCACTCTATCCGGAACGTGACAACTGCAGCGTCAACTACACCAAACTCTTTTCCTTTACCGATAAGTTTGAAGGGATGATGCCCGCAAGTACTGATTATAAAAAAGTGGTGCGCGTCTTCAGTCTCAAGGATAAAAAGATATATCTGCACTCGGATATTGTGGAACAGCGCCTGATCTGCTACCAAAAAACCAACACCTGACCCCTTTGTGCCGCTACGCCCTTTTATCAGTCTTGGCGTAGCGGCACATCCACATCATACCCTACCGCCAACTGCTACACACCTCTACTCAGCAAGTACTCAAAACAATATCCAGCATGGGCAAAACAGGCATTATGTTTTTTTTACTGTAAAATTATTTAGCAAAAAACAGACACTTAAGCACAAAAAAACAATATGATGAATATATGGCACTTTGATTGCTTTACAGCATAGAAGGACAAATAATTCTATGGAGGAACCTATCATGTGCCGTATAGGAGCAATAAAAGCAAACAACTACATCCACCCCTGTAACGCGCTGAAGCTGATGCAGTCGCAACAAAAGGGGCACGACAACTCCGGCTTTGCCATGGTAATGCAGGATCTAGGGGGTATCTTTGAAGACTACAAGGACCAACCCACCCTTTCGATGGCATGTAAGGATGAGGGGCTGAAACGCGCCGAGGATATTCTGCACGAAGCCGGTTTTCGCCGAGTTCTTCAGTGGGTACCGGAAACCTTCCCCAGCGATGAGTTGGATATCGTCGCCATGCCCAACTACGTGTTTGAGACCTTCTCTTATCCCCGCAGCATGAAACATGCGAGCCAGAAGGAAAAAGAAGAGTTACTTCTGGATATGCGCCTGAAGATGCGCGCCGCCCTGGAGCCGGAAGACCTTGGCTTTGTGTACTCATTCTGGCCCGATGTAGTAACCCTGAAAGAGATCGGCAATCCACACGATATCGGCAAATACTTCAACCTGTGGGAAGAGGATGACAATTTTACCGCGCGTATCATCACAGCGCAGTGTCGTCAGAATACCAACTACGACATCGTACGCTATGCGGCGCATCCGTTTTTTCTCCAGGGCTACACAGTTCTTGCCAACGGGGAAAACACCTTCTATCAGAAAAACAAGGAAATCCAGAACAAACTGCACCGCGGTTATATCGGTTTTGAATCCGATTCACAGTGTTTTCTATACACCCTCCACTACGTGCATCGTCAACTGGGCTGGCCCCTGCCCTACTACAAACACGTCCTCACCCCGCTGCCTTTTGATGATCTGAGCAAGCGCGAAGATTCAGAACAGCTCATGGCAATCAGACAGTCTCTCGCAAATCTCGAAATTAACGGGCCCAACACCATCATCGGTCTGCTGCCTGACAACACTATGTTTACCTGTTGTGATGCAAAAAAACTCCGCCCTGTAGTCATTGGGCGCACTCAGGACACCGTCGCCATATCATCCGAAGTATGCGGGATAAATGAAATACTTCCCGAACGAGACTGGAACACCGACATCTATCCCGATGAGCGCGAGGTTGTGATGGTAAACGATAGTTTGGAGGTTATACGATGGAAACAGTAAAAATTCAGCAGACCACCCCCAATGATCTGCCTTGGAAAATTATATACAGCGCTAGCAGGTGTACGCTATGCGGTTCATGCGTTGCCACATGTTCATTTCAGGCCATTGAATGCAAGATTGAAAAACGCCGCATGGTGTTTTCTGAAGGCGAATTGCCGGATCCTAAAGCGCGCTTTTCTGCGGTACCAGTAATTAAGCAGGTAAATTCACTGCAAAACTACTGCCGAGGCTGCGGCGTATGCGAAAAAGTGTGCCCTAACGATGCCATCCGCCCCCAGCGCAACCCCGACACCCGCCACCCCATTGTCACGCGCTGCGTTGGTGGTGATTCCATTAAACGCGGAGGACGCAAAAATCTGACCGGGAGTACGCGCACCCTGGATCAGCTCCGCGTCGGGCGCATATCCCAGATGACCGACCCGAGTCTGGATGCGCAGCGCCACACCTTTGACATGCTCGCACCTTTCGGGCGTATCATGCCTGTTGAACAGCTACCCTTCACGGTAGGTAAAGACGGTAAACTGGTACCCAACAGCAAAACCCCTCCGGTTAATTGGATATACCCTATAATAATCGGAGACATGTCCATCGGTGCTCTCTCCTGGCGCATGTGGGAAGGGATTGCAATGGCGGTAGCATACCTCAACGAAGAATGCGGCCTCCCGGTTCGTATGGGTTCAGGCGAAGGCGGAGTGCCTGAGCGCCTGCTCAAAAGTCGTCATCTGAAATATATGATTCTGCAGGTAGCATCGGGACACTTTGGCTGGAACCGCATCATTAAAGCGATGCCCGAAATGGTTGAAGATCCGGCTGGGGTACTGATCAAGATCGGTCAGGGGGCCAAGCCTGGTGATGGAGGCCTGTTACAGGCACAAAAGGTAGCTGAACACATTATGGCTATCCGCGGGGTGCCCAAGACAGACCTTCTCAGCCCCCCCAACCATCAGGGGTTGTACTCCATTGAAGAGAGTGTACAGAAGATGTTTCTCTCCTTTAACTCAGCATTCAAATTCCGCGTTCCTGTTTCTATCAAGGTTGCGGCTTCGTCCACGAGTGTATCGGTATTCAACAATCTGGTGCGTGATCCATACAACATTGTGGGGGGCTTTTTCCTCGACGGTATTGATGGCGGCACCGCCGCAGCCCACGAGGTTTCACTTGATCATACCGGACATCCCATCGTGAGCAAGCTGCGGGACTGCTACCTTGCGGCGGTCACCCAGGGTCGTCAGGGCCAGATACCTCTGTGGGCCGCTGGCGGTCTGGGGAAAACCGGAGACCTGGCCGCTGATGCTTTCAAGATGATGTGCCTGGGAGCCAACGGTATCTCCACCGGTAAACTCATACTCCAGATGGCCGGATGTGTCGGCAACGATCTGGGACGCTGTAATGCCTGCAATAGCGGTCTATGCCCTGCCGGCATCACTACACAGAGCTCCCCCCTAGCCCACCGGCTTGATCCGGAACGGGTGGCGGAAAACATTGTAAACTACTTTCTGGCAATGGATCAGGAACTGAAGAAGATGATGGCGCCTATAGGGAACTCAACCCTCCCCATCGGACGCTCGGATGCCCTAGTTGCTATGGACAAAGCCGTGGGCGACAGACTTCAGGTTCAGTACGTGTGCTAAGGAGAACATTATGCCAGTAAAAATAAATGCATTTAGTCCCGACAATCATCGCATCTCCACCCAGAGTTTGCTCCAACAGATATATGCCGCCCTGGAACAGGGAGAAACAGACTTTGAAGTGCTCTCTTCCGGGCATCATAATGTCGGTGGCCCCTTATGGACCGCCGATGGTACACCCTTACGCTTTAGCATAAAAAACCCCGGACAACGTGTGGGTGCTTTCGGTCTTGACGGCACTGACATCACTGTTGAAGGCTCAACCCCGGCTGACGCCGGCTGGCTCAACAGTGGCTCTACACTCACCATCAGGGGCGACAGTGGCGACACCACCGCCCACTGTGCAGCAAGCGGCAAGATATATGTAGCTGGCCGTGTGGGCACGCGTAGTGGCTCTCTCATGAAGCATGACCCGGGCTATCCTAAACCTGAGCTGTGGGTCTTGAAAAATACCGGCTCGTTTTCCTTTGAATTTATGGGTGGCGGTACAGCGGTTATCTGCGGGGTAGATTGCGAGTATACCAACTCCATCCTGGGAGATCGGGCATGTATGGGCATGGTGGGAGGCACTGTGTACGTACGCGGCCCCGTGGAGGGGTTGTCTCCGGATGTATGGCTCCTCGATCTGGATCACTCAGACGAGGAGTTCCTTATGCAGGGAATGCCGGAATTTCTCCACCGCATTGAGCGTGAAGAGATGCTTGAACATCTCCTGCAGTTGGGCGAATGGAAAAAAATTGTTGCCAAAAGCTATGAAGAACGTGAAGCACATGAACGCATCAGCATCCATGAGTTCCGTATCGAGAAATGGGTAGAAGGCGGCATATTCGGCGATATTGTCCAAGATGACTACAATCATATTGCCGGCCTGGTTAATACCGGTGATGACAGGCTGAAAATACCCCACTGGATGAACCGTGAGTTTGCCGCCCCTTGTCAGTCATCCTGCCCCTCGTTTATCCCTACACAACAGCGTCTCAGATTGCTGCGTGAAGGCAAAGAGCAGGAGGCACATGAGCTGGTACTGCGCCATTCCCCATTCCCGGCAAGCGTATGCGGTATGATATGTCCAAATCTGTGTATGGACACCTGCAGTAGACGCTTTATCGACTCACCTGTATCCATGAAGCAACTGGGACAGTTCTCTCTGAAAGCCAAGGCTCCCGCCTGCGCTCCAGATAGTGGAAAGAGTGTAGCTATTATCGGAGGTGGCCCCGGCGGACTCTCTGCGGCATGGCAATTGCGCCTTAAGGGGCACAAGGTAGCGGTATATGAAGCGGATAAACATCTTGGGGGCAAACTGTGGCAGGTAATCCCCAGCGAACGCCTCCCCGCTGACATTCTTGAGCAGGAACTCGAACGTATCCTAAGTATCGGGGTTGAGACAAAACTCAACTCAAAGGTGGACGCGGAGATGTTTGCCCGGATTCGAGCTGACCACGATGCGATTATCGTCGCTACAGGTGCGCACAACCCCGTGGTAATTCCGTTCCCCGGCCACGAACATCTTATCAAGGGGCTCGATTTTTTAAAGCAGATCAACGCCGGAGCAACGCCCGATATCGGCAAAAAAGTGGTTGTAATCGGCGCCGGCAACGCCGGTATGGATGTCGTCCTGGGTGCATACACAGCTGGCGCGGAACAGGTAACCGCCATCGATGTGCAGCGCCCGGCAGCGTACCAGAAGGAAATTGATCACGTTACCTCACTGGGAGCAAAGATCCGCTGGCCGGTTCACACAGCTAAAATAACTGCAGAGGGTTTGCACACTAAGGATGGAGAACTGATAGAGGCTGACTCTGTCATTATCTCCATTGGGGAACGTCCCGACCTGTCTTTTGCCCCACCTGAATGGACTACCGAACGCGGCATGATGAATGTAAACGGATGCTGGCAGGTAGAGGGAGAGAATAATGTATTTGCCATCGGCGACACGACCAGTCCAGGCTTGCTTACCCACGCCATCGGTCACGGCCACGAAGCGGCGGATCAGTGCGACGATCTGTTTAAAGGCAACCCCCTGACCCCGCGACGCAAGCTGGAAATAATTCCGCAGACCCGTCTGAGCAAGGAGTTGTTCCCACCCCGAAAAACTGGACAGCTTCAAGTTATAGATGCACGTGAAGAGAGTGGCCGCTGCATCTCATGTGGCACATGTCGTGACTGTTACATGTGTCTTGAATCCTGCCCTGAAGGAGCTATATCCAGAGTGGATAAGAAAGGCGGGGATTATGAATACACCTCTAATCCAGACGTATGTATTGGATGTGGGATATGTGCCGGGATATGTCCATGCGGTATATGGGGCATGGAACATGCGGTGTAGAATGAAAACTATTCAGCTGACTGCTTAACGTTTTGATTAATCCCACTGTGTACACATTTTTACTCAACTGTCAGCAGAGACCAAAAAGCGCTATTGCAAAGTTTTGAGTGATTTAGTCAACTAAATCAAGTTGTTACACATACGGATTCAACTGAAGATAGTTGGCACTAAAATTGATTAAGTACAGAAGTGGTCACGCAAAATAATACCAACGGAGAAAATAACCGGACGAAAGGATTTAATTCCGAGCGGTGTTACTTTACAATTTATGATTAATCACAAAACCTTCCTTGAGCGGGGTAAGTATCAGGGTTATAATCCAAGGTGAATTCTGTTTTCTATATCCTCACTGCTGCGATTGACTTGACGTGTACTGGCCCCGAAATGGGGAGGTGCTTGTGAAGAAAGTAATAAATCTGTTGAACTCAGGTCTGGCATATAAGCTAATGTGTGCTTTTATATGGTGCAGCAGTTTGGCCACCGCCTCTGAATGTTTCTCTAACGGATACACCGTCACATCGCACTGTAGCTACCAAGTAGTTGAGTTGGAAGCAAATGCTGACAACGAAAAAAATATTCTACACGTCAGCGATAACGTATTATTTGGCGCAGCGTTAAACATCAGCTTAAAAATATTTTTTATCACCATATAGTTCCGCACCCAAGCGATAACATCAGGAGGGATATCCAATGAAGAAAGTTGAAGCAATTATTAAACCGTTCAAACTTGACGAAGTAAAGGAGGCTTTGAGTGAAATAGGGATTCAGGGTCTAACCGTCAGTGAAGTAAAAGGTTTTGGGCGGCAGAAGGGACACACTGAGCTATATCGCGGCGCCGAATATGTCGTAGATTTCATTCCGAAGATCAAGTTGGAAATCATTGTTTCTGACGATATAGCTGCACAGGTTGTAGACCAGATTGCTGCTACCGCTAAAACTGAACGGATTGGTGACGGAAAGATATTTGTGACCCCGGTAGAAGATGTTTTACGCATCCGCACCGGTGAAAGGGGCGACAAGGCTCTGTAAGGACAAACACACATATCTGGATTCATAAACCACATACGATCCTTAAGCAGGATACGTATCACCCCCAACCTAACGGAGGAAGTATAAACAATGGAAATCAAAGAGGTAATGAACTTTGCCAAAGAAAAAGAATGTGAATTTGTAGACTTCAAATTTCTGGACTTCATAGGCAGATGGCAGCACTTTACTACGCCTATCTGCGAACTGAATGAAGATGTGTTTGAAGAAGGGCTCGGCTTTGACGGTTCTTCTATACGCGGATGGCAGCCTATCCATAAGTCCGACATGCTCATCATTCCGGATCCTACCACCGCAAAGATAGACCCGTTTATCGAGCGCACCACCTTAAGTCTTATCTGTAATATTACTGACCCCATCACCCGCGAGGGCTATACGCGCGACCCGCGCTTCATTGCCCAGAAAGCGGAAGCGTATCTGAAATCCACCGGAATTGCAGACACCGCATTCTTCGGTCCGGAGCCTGAGTGCTTCATCTTTGACGATGTGCGCTACTCATCCGAATCGCATCAATCTTTCTACGCCGTGGACTCCATTGAGGGGATCTGGAACACTGGTCGCCAGGAGCATCCAAACCTGGGATATAAACCGCGCCACAAGGAGGGCTACTTCCCCTGCGCCCCTACCGATTCCATGATCGATTTGCGCAATGAAATGGTTATCGCTCTGCAGGATATCGGCCTCCACATCGAATGCGTGCACCACGAAGTGGCGACCGGCGGTCAGTGCGAAATTGACATGCGCTTTGACTCCCTCCTGCAGATGGGCGACAACCTGCAGTGGTTCAAGTACATCATCAAGAATGTTGCTATCCAGTATGGTAAGACCGTAACCTTCATGCCCAAACCCCTCTACGAAGATAACGGCTCGGGCATGCACTGTCACCAGTCTCTGTGGAAAGACGGCAAAAACCTTTTTGCGGGCGATGGCTATGGCGGGCTTTCCAAGATGGCTATGTACTATATCGGCGGCATCATCAAGCATGCCAAGGCCCTGTGCGCCTTTACCAATCCCAGCACCAACTCCTACAAGCGACTGGTGCCTGGTTTTGAAGCACCGGTAAACCTGGCATATTCCAACAGCAACCGCTCCGCGTCCCTGCGTATTCCGGTAACCAACAACGACAAAGCGAAGCGCGTTGAATACCGCACTCCGGATCCGGCAGCGAATGGCTATCTGTGTTTTGCCGCTATGATGATGGCCGGCCTCGACGGTATCGAGAACAAGATCGATCCGGGCCAGCCACTGGACAAAGATATCTACGGCCTCTCCCCTGAAAAACTCAGTGAGATCCCGTCAGTTGCCGGTACCCTTGACGAAGCGCTCAACTGTCTGCGCGATGATCACGAATTCCTCCTGAAGGGGGATGTGTTCACCGAAGACGTTATCGATATGTGGATTAACTTCAAAAAAGAATCAGAGGTTGATCCCGTACGTATGCGTCCATGTCCGGAAGAGTTTGCACTGTACTTCGACTGTTAAAAGCGCAGCCTGATTCGTAAGTGTAGCCAAAACTGAAAGAGCCTCCGAGGATACATCCTGGGAGGCTCTTTTATTTACACTTTTTAATGGTGCCGAAGGGGAGACTCGAACTCCCACGGCCCTACGGCCACTAGACCCTGAACCTAGCGTGTCTACCAATTCCACCACTTCGGCATGAAGCGAGGAGCTTTATAACAAAGCCTACCCCTATATGCAAATGGAATCTTCAGTCCGAAACAGAATTTTTTTCACTCCCAGGAGTCTTTCGAGCTTTACTGATCGAAGCGAAAATTGACTGGTCGAGGGCAGATTTTAGATCGTTTGAAGGCGAATAGCCGTAGCTATTGGTCGAAAAGGATCGGAAACATGAACCGGCCAGACGGTTTTGCAGCCGATTCATAGAAAGTTCGACAGGCTCCTAGTTCAACGCATTTTTGGAGCCAAACATGTGGGTCAATTTCATGCGGAACACCTCGAGGAGGATCAGGGGGATACTGTTGTCTAAACGATGCCAGTCTTCCACTTCCAGCATCTGCACCCCGAAACACCTGCTGCTGTCTATGGGGACAACATCATCATAAATGCCGTGTATTATAATCGTCGGCGGCAGTCCTTCCGGGGATAACCCCGCAGCCTGTTCTGTATGTATGGCTGGAGCGCACAGAACCATACATGATACCCTCGGATCCACCTGTTGCAACCGTAGAGCCATTAAACCGCCGGCGCTCGAACCTACCACCAGAAACGGTCCCGTTTTATACTCTAGGTGGCGCTGGATAATACGCAGACGCTCTGTAGGATCTTTTACTCCTTCACAGTCTGGCGCCACCACTTCCCCGAACATCTGTTTCAGCGCTTGATATTTCTTCCCATATGGGCCGGTCTCGAGACCGTGGAGAAAAACAATCTGCATAGAATCACCTCTTTACTAGGAGTCTGTCGGGCTTTACGGATCGAAGCGAAAAATCGACTGGTTGAGGGCAGATTTTCGATCGCTTAAAGGCGAATAGCCGTAGCTATTTGTCGAAAAAGAGCGAAAATATGAACCGGCCGCCCGGTTTTGCAGCCGATTTATGGAAGTCCTACAGGCACCTAGGGCAGGTACAGTTCCGGATTCACATCTGTTTTTCCTTCGCGCACCTCAAAATGCAGCCTCCCCCGATCTCCACCAGGGGGGGTGCCGCTTACAGCAATTTTCTCTTTCTTACCCACAAAAGATCCGGCCTTAACTGTTGCTTTACGATTATAACCATATACCGTATATACATCGTTACTATGTCGGATGATTATGAGATAACCATAGCCGGAGATATCATTGCTGCTATAGATTACCTGGCCCGCAGCAGCACTGTATACGGTTGATCCGGGTGTAACAGCAATTTCAATTCCTTTTTTATTGCCGCTCTTAAAACCCTTAACCACCTTACCCTGAACGGGCCACTCAAAGCGCTGTCTTGATGCGGAGTTGGATCTACTGGCGCGTGCTTCAACCTTAGGCTTGTTAACAGGTGCAGAACGTCTGGGAACCGGATTACTGGGACTTACAGAAGAAGAGGGAGAGGTATCAGATGGAACAATGGATACTGTTTTGTGCTGGGATGCGCCGGGGATCCAGAGAGAATCACCTGCTTTAATTCTGGAGGTATTGCGAATATGATTATAGCGCGCAAGATCATCCACCGATACCTCGTAGGTTTTACTGATCCGGTACAGTGTCTGTCCGGGCAATACCACATGGCGAACCCCTTGAGCACTGCAACCCCAGACCAGAAACAATAGTATACCTGCGGTGAGAATCCTGCATGGCGCCAGCATAGTAAGAAAAGCCTTTATCTGTTTAAAACCTCATGGCTAAAATGCATAACGAATAATGGCAAAACCTCCAACAAGAAGCACGCAAAAAGCTACAGTGAGTTTATTAAAGTGGCGTTCGGTAAACGTGCGTGCCTGCTCTCCATAAAAGTACATGAGCGCGGCAAGCATGAAAAAACGCATCCCCCTGCTTACTACTGAAGCCAGAATAAAAATCGGCAGATTGAGAGCAAATACTCCCGCCCCGATAGTAATGATTTTATATGGTATGGGGGTAAAACCGGCGGTAAATACGATCCAGAATCCATACTGGATAAAGTTGTCCTGCATCTGCTGAAATAGCTGTGGAGTAAATCCCGGCACCCAGGTGTAAAACAGATTTGCTGTTACATCCCAGAACCAGAATCCGATGGCGTACCCGGCCACAGCACCTGTAACCGAGCCTAAAGTGGCTAAGGCAGCAAAATAGAAACTACGCAGGGGGGTGGAAAACCCCAGAGCCAACAACAGAATATCAGGTGGGATAGGAAAAAAGGAGGCCTCAGCAAAGGCGATAAAAAAAAGAGCCCATGTCCCGAGCGGGGAATCAGCCCAATGCAACATCCAAGCGTAAAGACTGCGTAACCATTTAGTCACTGGACCAACCACTTTCCCCTATTAAGGGGACAAATCGACACATAATAAGATCTTCAGAATGAAAGGAGTTGTCCGGCATCCGCGTAATGCGGCGTAGAGTTTGAGTACTATATTCACCCACAGGTATTATCAAACGTCCACCAGGTGCAAGCTGCGCAAGATATTCACGAGGTAGATCAGGAGCACCTGCCGTAACCAGAATAACATCATATGGTTGGTGTTCAGGCCAGCCCACAGTTCCATCGCTAACCTTTATATTGACATTGTTACACCCGATGGAGTCGAGAATACGACGGGCGCGACGGGCCAGCAACACTATGCGCTCCACTGTATAAACCTGCTCAGCTAAATGAGAAAGGACCGCAGCCTGATAACCAGAACCAGTGCCGATCTCCAGCACTTTCTCAGTGCCGCTAAGCTGTGCCGCCTCTGTCATAAGAGCAACTATATAGGGCTGCGATATGGTCTGTTTTTCTCCTATGGGGAGAGCATAGTCCGTATATGCCTGGCTCTGGAGCGCTTCTTCAACAAACTTGTGTCGGGGAAGACTACCCATTATATCAATGACGCGTGGATCGATTATTCCACGCTTAATAAGATGTTTTTCCACCATTCGGCGGCGAGCTACGGCATAATCCATTAGAGTTCGCACCAGTAAATGAGTTTATTCAGTGTAAGCAGTGTCTGAAACAGAACAAAAAGTGTACACACATGTGCTTGTCTACAGCAGATCAGTAATGGTTATGCAAGATAAGCACGCAACTGTTTGAGTTCATCGCGCAGTTCGTGCAGATATTGACGATCCGTAGGGGCCTGAGCCTTCGACTTGAGGTTTCTCTTGCGGGCTTTGAGGTGCTTACGTGCGCCGGCAATGGTAAAACCCTGCTCATACAACAGCTGCTTAATTTCGAGGGCAAGCTCAATGTCGCGCCGCTCATACTGGCGTTGCTTCCCTCGGCTCTTCGCTGGGGAGAACATCCTGAACTCGCTTTCCCAATAGCGAAGTACGTGAGGCTTTACCCCGGTTATGGCGGCAACTTCACCAATTTTAAAGTAGAATTTATCCGGTATTTCAACAGCCATAGTGAAACTCAAATATAGAGCTATCAGCTATTCTCATCATTGATGGTATTTTTCAGTACCTGACTGGGCTTAAAGGTAAGTATTTTGCGCGATGAAATTTCAATCTCCTCACCCGTCTGAGGATTACGTCCTCTCCTGGTAGCCTTTTGCTTGACAACAAAGTTACCAAAACCGGCTATTTTTATCTTGTCTCCACGCTCGAGTGTCTGTTTCATCAGTTCAAAGACGGACTCAACAATCTCAGCGGATTCCTTCTTCGAAAACCCAGTTTTATAGTAAACATTTTCTACCAGATCCGCCTTTGTCATACTACCTCCGTGACTATATAGCGCTAACTTACGATATATACTAAACTTATTCGGACTTATACCACGCTGATTGCGCAGCATTCAACTGCTATCTTATTTCTGCACCCAGGTTTTTCTGCAAAGCCTTAACAATCTTGGCATGCATCGCATTGACCTCTTCGTCCGCCAGGGTTTTTTCCGCGGAACGATAACGCATGCGCAATGCCAGACTCTTCATCCCTTCGGGGATCCCTTTACCTGCGTACATGTCAAATAAAACCACATCCTCTAGGTACTTTACCTTAACTTTATCTATAACTTCAAGCATCTGCTGGGCTGTCACGTCTTCTGCAACAAGAAAAGCACTGTCGCGGTAGGAGTCAGGAAAACGGGAAATTGGTTCGAAGTTATTTTCTTTGGCGTAACAACCGAGAAGTACCCTTACATCTATTTCAGCAATGTAGACAGGCTGGTCAATGGAATAATTTTCCTGCACTTGAGGGTGCAACTCACCAATGACACCTACTTTATTCTGTTCACGTGCGCCAGCATAGATGGAACAGGATTTCCCCGGATGAAGGTACTCTTCGGGCTTATCAGGGTTAAACCTCACCCTGTCTACACCAAACTGCTCAAACACAACCTCAAGCACCCCTTTGAGATCGTAAAAATCAACATCTGCGGCAGAGTGTGCCCAGCCCTGACATTCACGTTTTCCCGTCAGAGCGATACATAGAGACAATCGTTCATCCGTCTGCCCCCCTCTAATGGGGACAAACACCGGTCGCAATTCAAAGAGCCCCAGATCAGAACTTTTATACGCCAGATTTCTCCCTAAAGTTTCCAGCATCGCCGGAACCAGGGATGTTCGCATAACCGACTGCTCTTCAGTGAGTGGATTCATCAGTGCCACATGACTACGCCGCTGATCGTCAGAGGACAACAATATATTGTCATAAACAGACCTGGATTCAAAAGAATAGTTAATTATTTCACGCATCCCCTGCGCTACTACAACGTCACGCAAGCTAGTGACAAAATCAATACTCTGCGTATCGATGGGAGGAACCACCCGGCTAACCGGCATAGTTACAGGAACATTGTCATAACCGTTCAGACGCGCAACCTCTTCTATCAAATCCACTTCGCGCTCAAGATCATGGCGCGATAACGGAACCGTAACACAGATGGCATCCTTATCTGTAGCACTAGGGCGCGAATACAGTCCGATTGAGCTCAACAGTCCCTCGATATCTGCAAGACTCAATTCGAGACCGAGGAGCTTATTTGTGCGAGTAGAGGTAATATATATATCACGTTTTTCAATTACTTTCGGATATGTATCAATGGCTTTTTCGAGGACTGTGGCACCGGTTATCTCACATATAATATCTGCAGCTCGATCCAGCGCCAGGGGCACCATGTCCATATCGGCACCACGCTCAAATCGATGTGAAGCTTCGGAGTGAATTCCGGTTTTCTTACTTGTGCGGCGGATTGAGCGTGGATCAAAATAGGCGCTTTCGAGCAAAATATCCACCGTGTCATCCTGGACTTCGGAGTTTTCACCCCCCATAACCCCAGCCAGGGCTACAGGCTGTTCGGCATCACACACCACCACATCCTCGCTGCAGAGCTCATGCACCTGTCCATCGAGAGTAGTAAAATTGAAACCGTCAGATGCGCGCTTGACAATTATTCTTTTACCGGCAAGACGGTTGAAGTCGAAGGCATGGAGTGGATGCCCGAGTTCCATCAACACGTAGTTTGTAACATCGACTATATTGTTTATAGAGCGCATCCCCACGGCTTCAAGGCGATGTACCAGCCAGTCTGGCGAAGGGCCGACCTTAACTCCGCGGATAAGACGGGCCATATAGCGCGGACACCCCTCTGGTGTTTCAATGGTAACGGAGGTCAAATCATCTATCTCTTCAGAGGCAGGAGCAAACTCAGGTACCTGAGGTAGCTGAAGCGATTTTCCTACAAAGGCAGCAACTTCGCGCGCAACGCCAAACACACTGAGGCAATCTGCACGGTTAGGTGTAAGACCGATTTCGTAACGTACATCTTTAAGATCGAGGGCTTCAAAAACCGGGATGCCCAACTCCAGCCCCGCAGGGAGAATCATAATCCCTTCAGACTCCTCTGCGAGTCCGAGCTCTTTTTCAGAACACAGCATCCCGCGCGATTCCATTCCCCGGATCTTCGATTTCTTGATCTTAAAATCCCCAGGCAAAACAGAGGAGACCTGCGCGAGAGCCACGAGATCGCCGCCTTTATGATTAGTAGCACCACATACAACCTGAACAACTTCAGACCCAGAGGATACCTGACATACAGTAAGTCTGTCCGCCTGCGGATGGGGCTCAACAGATTCAAGCCTTGCGACTATAACGGAATCAAACCCAGCACCGATCTCCTCCATGTAGTCCACTTCAAGCCCGGCCATAGTCAAGCGATGAGATAGATCTGCGGCACTCAAATCAAAATCGACAAAATCTCTAAGCCATTTATGCGTAACAATCATGCTAAAGTCCTTTTAGTACTTCCTATGCCATGCAAAACCGGCACATATCCGCGTTTTCTGCGTGAAAAATTAAGCGTTAAACTGGCGCAAAAAGCGAACATCATTTTCAAAAAACAGCCGCAGGTCATTAACGCCGTACTTGAGCATGGCGATGCGTTCCAAACCCATACCAAAGGCAAAACCACTGTACTTTTCACTGGAATAATTCACTGAGGCGAACACCTCAGGATCAATCATTCCACTTCCGAGAATTTCGAGCCAACCTGAATTCTTGCACACACGACAACCATTGCCGCTGCAAATCACACACTGGATATCTACCTCAGCGCTGGGCTCAGTAAAGGGGAAGAAAGATGGACGGAAGCGTACACCGACATTTTTCCCAAAACACTCTGTTATAAACGCAGTCAGTATCCCTTTCAGATCACCAAAGGTTATGTGTTCGTCTACCATAAAACCTTCAATCTGGTGAAACATGGGACTATGAGTAATGTCAGAGTCACGGCGGTATACGGTTCCGGGAGCGATAATACGCAGAGGAGGTTGATGTTTGAGCATCGAGCGTATCTGCACAGGTGAGGTATGAGTACGTAGAACCTCATTATCACTTATATAGAAGGTATCCTGCATATCACGCGCCGGATGATCCTTGGGAAGATTGAGTGCTTCAAAGTTATAAAAGTCTTCTTCGATCTCAGGGCCTTCGGCAACGGAAAACCCCAGATAGGAGAAAATATCGACCAGCTCTTCAGTTATCAGGGTTACCGGATGTTTGGTGCCAATCTTCTGGTGCCGACCCGGCAAAGTAACATCGATGCGTTCGCGCTCCAAACGCTCTTTCATATGTTCATGCTTCAAAGCCTGCATCCGTGTTTCAAACACACCACTCAACTCATCTTTAACCTTGTTAGCAATAGCTCCCACAACCGGACGTTGCTCAGCAGATAGCTTGCCCATATCCTTCATGATAGCAGTAAGTCTACCTTTTTTACCCAGGTACGCTACTTTTATGTTTTGCAGATCTGTTTCATTGTCCGCGTCAAGCATAGCCTGGCGCGCTTCGCGTGACATTACTTCAAGTTGTTGTTCCATAGATCTTTACCTTGCTAGATGACAGATAATTCCAAATGTTCAGTTGACGTACACACACATCTGGAGCTAAGGCAGACAACGGCCAAAAACACAAAAAGAGATGAGGCACTTATACCCCACCTCTTTTTGCATAGCACAGCGGTGACGCTAAAACTACTGGATCTGCGCTTTCGCCTTACCCACTATCTCACGGAACCCTGCGGGGTCAGTAACTGCTATCTCAGCCAGGATCTTACGATCCAGAGCGATATCAGACTGCTTGAGCCCATGTACAAGCCTGCTATAGCTCAGCCCTTCCATGCGAGCTGCGGCATTAATGCGCGCAATCCACAGGGCGCGGAAATCACGTTTTTTGGTTCTGCGGTCGCGATATGCGTAACTAAGCCCGCGATCAACTGCTTCGGTAGCACTGCGAAATAATTTACCCCGCGCGCCACGATAGCCTTTGGCAAGCTTAAGAACTTTATTACGACGACGTCTCGCTTTGAATCCTCTTTTTACTCTCGGCATTTCTAACTCCTGTTTTCTCTTGATGTGTGGTTGATGTGACACAATGTCACAGCCGGATCTGAAGGGGGAGACAAATCCCGACAGTTCACGGTCTTAAAGCCGAATAACAACTGACAACCAATAATCTGTCTGGCGTTACAGATACGGGATCAATGCGCTGACATTTTTATGGTCAGCAGCATGAACCAGCGTGCTGTGACGCAGATCGCGCTTACGCTTGGTGGATTTTTTGGTCAGAATGTGGCTGGTAAACGCCTTGTTCCGGGCGATTTTACCAGTGCCGGTCTTTTTGAAGCGTTTAGCAGCGCCACGGTTGGTTTTAATCTTGGGCATTTAGATTCTCCTGATAAATTACTACTCTTGTTTATACGAAACTTTACTATAACCGTTGCGGCACCTGGCATTTGCCATAGTGCATTTAACGATAAAAGCAATGTGCGATCAGTTTGGAAGAGTTATTTTTTAGGCGCCATAACCATGTGCATAAAGCGCCCACGCATGCTCGGAAACGATTCTACCACGCCGATATCGTTAACTTCCTCCGATACGCGTTGGAGAAGATCTCGTCCGAACTGCGGATGGGTGACTTCGCGTCCGCGAAACATGATGGTAACCTTGACTTTATTTCCAGACTCGAGAAAGCGGCGCACATTTTTGACCTTGACCTTGAAGTCATGAGTCTCAGTTTTAGGGCGCAACTTTACTTCCTTGATTTCTACCCGCGCAGTCTTCTTTTTTGCTTCAGCGGCACGCTTCTGCTGCTGATATTTAAACTTCCCGTAGTCCATTATGCGACATACAGGCGGTTTGGCCTGAGGTGAAACCTCTACCAGGTCCAGACCATTTTCAGCTGCAGCGGCTAATGCCTGATCAATGGGCATAATGCCCAACTGCTCACCCTCCGGATCAACTACACGGACTTCACTGGCGCGGATCTCTCGATTAATGTTTGTCTCTTGCTTAGCTATGGGACACCTCCTAATGGTATTTGCGGCATTCCTGCATTACATATGCACTGAATTCTTCCACTGTCATTGGTTCAAGGTTATCGCCATTTCTGAACCGTGGCGTAACCGTATTGCTTTCCATCTCTTTATCGCCAATGACAAGCATGTACGGTACTTTCTGCAGCTGCGCTTCACGGATCTTGAAGCCCAGCTTTTCGTTGCGAATATCCCCCTCAACACGCACGTCAGCCTCACGCAGTTGCTTAACTACGTCACGTGTGTAATCAAGCTGATTATCGGTAACATTGATCACAACAGCTTGCACCGGAGCAATCCACAACGGGAAGTTACCGGCAAAGTGCTCAATAAGCACCCCAATAAAACGCTCTACCGAACCAAGGATAACCCGATGGATCATTACAGGTCGATGTTTTTCTCCATCGGCGCCTATGTAGTGTAAATCAAAGCGCTCAGGTAGTGTAAAATCGCACTGGATTGTAGCACACTGCCAATGCCTGTCAAGAGCGTCCTTGAGCTTCACATCAATCTTCGGGCCGTAAAATGCCCCGTCCCCATCATTGACCTCGAAGGGCAACCCGGTATCCTCCAGGGCCGACATTAGAGCTTTGGTCGCACGCTCCCAATCTGCTTCCGAGCCAATAGATTTTTCCGGCCGTGTTGAGATCTCCATTTCATACTCAAAGCCAAAAATTTTCATAACATCCTGAACAAATTCAAGCACCCTCTTGATCTCGGCATCGAGCTGCTCAGGAGTACATAGAATGTGTGCATCGTCCTGAGTAAATCCGCGCACTCGGGTCAGACCATGCAGCACCCCTGATTTTTCGTGCCGATGTACCGTACCAAGCTCAAAGTAGCGCTGGGGAAGGTCTCGATAGGAGCGCATCTTACTCTTGTAAATAAGCATATGCGCCAGACAGTTCATAGGCTTAATGCCAAATCCCTGGCCATCAACCTCGGTAAAATACATGTTTTCGCTGTAGTTGTCGTAGTGCCCCGAAAGCTTCCATAAGTCGGTGCGCAGGATCTGTGGACCCTGTACCATATCATAACCGCGCCGCGTATGTTCTTTGCGTTCGAAATCTTCCAGCAAGGTTCGCAGCATGGCGCCGCGTGGATGCCAGATCACAAGTCCCGCACCGGCATCTTCACTGAAGGAGAACAGTTCCAGCTCTTTCCCGAGTTTGCGATGGTCGCGCTTGCGTGCCTCTTCAAGGTGAAGCAGATATTTTTTTAGCTGTTTTTTGTCGGGAAAGGCGGTGGCATAGATACGCTGCAACATGGGACGGTTTTCATCGCCACGCCAGTATGCTCCAGCTACACTGGTGAGTTTGAAGGCCTTTATTTTGCCAGTAGAGGGCAGATGAGGGCCGCGGCAGAGGTCAACAAAATCACCCTGCCGATAGAGGGATACCATCTCCTCGTCAAGATCCTCAATGAGCTCGACCTTGAAGTCCTCGCCCATGGACTTAAACAGCTCAATCGCCTCCTGACGCGAAACCTCGTTACGTTCAACCGGCAAATCCTGTTTCACCAACTCCCTCATACGGCTCTCTATGCTCTCGAAGTCCTCGGGAACAAAGACGTGTTCCGGGGAATAAAAATCATAGTAGAACCCACTCTCAATAGCTGGGCCGATAGTAACCTCGACTTTATCGCCATAAAGATCCTTCACCGCATGCGCCATCAGATGAGCAGTGGTATGCCGATACACTTCTAGGCCGGCAGGACTGTCAACGGTTACGATCTCCACGGATGAATTCCGGTCAATTTCACATTTGAGGTCGGTAATAACACCATCGACCTTAGCCGCTGCCGCCTGCCGCGCCAACCCTTCACTTATAGAGCGGGCAACATCATACGGCGTAACTCCCGCATCAAAAACCTTGGATGAACCATCGGGTAGTTGTATTTCTATCTGCGCCATTGATTCCCTCCAGATTCGGACCACAAATCTGTGACCCTATACGCAAAAAGGCATCCCGTGGATGCCTTTTCAATCTATAACTGCCACATTTTACCCTTACCTGATCTGCAATTTTGTCGTCAGACACCACAGCCCATATTCCGCCTATCAATGCGCATACAACAGGGATAACCCCTTCGACTGCCTTCACTGATGATGTGCGTATATGGTAGGCACGGGCGGGATTGAACCGCCGACCCCTACCGTGTCAAGGTAGTGCTCTCCCACTGAGCTACGTGCCTGCAACCTGCAATCAGTTTGACCACGTGTAACTGCATGGACTTATACGCCTTTTAAATCTAGCTGTCAAGCGGCTTATTGCCAGCATATCAAGCCAACAACCCGGTTTAATTTCAAAAAAACCTTTACCCTCCTGATTGTTTAATATATCAATTACCCAGCACTTCAAACCATTCCACAGGTACAATCTTTATTCATAATTGAACAATCAATACATCCGGAGCATAGCGTGAGCACTATAATCAAGTTACTGCAAAAAAGTTGCAAAAGCCATCCCAACAAAACAGCGCTGCGCGAAAAAATCAATAACGTCTGGACCTGCACCAGTTACACTGAACTATGGCAGGAATCGGACCTAGTTGCTTCTGGGCTGCAACAGCTAAATGTTGAGCAGCAGAGCCACATTGCACTTCTAAGCCCATCTTCAGCGCGTTGGGTTGTCAGCTATCTGGGGATCATGAAAAATCGATGTATAGCTATTCCGGTGGATAAAGATTTAAAGCGCAATGAACTGCGCCACGTGTTAAGTGATGCGGCTGTTACCGCAATCTTTACTACCACTGACTATGTTGAACAAATTCTCGAACTGAAACCGAAGCTTGCGAATCTTAGCTATATAATAGTGATGGATTCTTCAGCTGAAGAATTCAAAGCTCACACAGAGGCATTCAATTATATAGGCGATCTGATCAGTGAGTGGCATGCGCTTATAAATGAACTCCAGATCCCGCGGGACAAAGCGGAAAAACTGGAGAAAGTAGCAAGCAAAGCACATAGATTATTAACCACTTCGGGGACAGGAAGTACTGAAGTACATCCACCGAGTACTAAACACAACCTGTTTTCCCCCAGCGCAAAACTGCGAAAGGATGCGCTGAAGAAAAGAACCCTGCTGGACTACGACCGTTTTATTGGCAAAGAACTGCCGGAACCAGTAGAGATTCAATCTGAGGATACAGCTATAATTCTCTACACTTCCGGGACTACGGGACGCTCCAAGGGAGCTATCCTCAGCCACGGCAATATCTCCGCTAACTTAAAAGATCTAGTCCCCCATTTCCATCTTGATACAAACATCCACACCCTTTCATTTCTCCCGATAAATCACGTATTTGAGCAGGTGTGCGGCATTCTGCTTCCTCTGTCGCTAGGGGGGACCGTTTCATTTGCCCAGTCCCTTAAAAAACTTGGAGAAAACCTTACGGAAGTCCAGCCCACGTTTCTTTTGGGTGTACCTGCTGTATACCGGATTTTTCTGGAGCGGATTAAAAAAAGCATCAACACCAAGAAAATGAGCAAAACCCTTTACAACATCCCGCTGACACGTACGATAGTAAGCAAAAAAGTGAGGGAAAACCTTGGCAATGGTACCGTATTCGTCAGTGGCGGAGCTGCGCTTGATCCCAATGTAGTAAGAGATTTTAAGCAGCTTGGCATTCAGATATATCAGGGCTATGGTATAACCGAAACTGCCCCGGTAATCACAGCAGAACAGCCTGGAATTACACGCATCGGCACAGTGGGGCGCCCTCTTCCATCAGTGGATATCCGCATTAAAGATCCCAATGAAGAGGGGGTGGGAGAGATCGTATGCAAAGGCCCCAACGTTATGCAGGGTTATCTGAATAACGAGGAAGCTACCAGTGAAGTGCTCATAGATGGCTGGTATCATACGGGAGATATGGGGAAGATTGATGCCGACGGTTTTGTCAGCATCTGCGGCAGGGTGAAAAACCTTATTGTTACCCCCAACGGCAAAAACGTCTACCCGGAGGAAGTTGAAAACGAGCTTCTGGGCAGTCAATTTATCAGTGAAATAATGGTTTACGGTCACAAGGTAGGGCCGCTGGCTGAAGAGGTACATGCACAAATCTACCCGGATCAGGAGGCGATCGACAACTACGCGCAGGAGAACAATATCTACCCCATGACTCAGAAACAGATAGAATCCCTACTGCGCAAAGAGGTACTAGACATCGGCAAGGAGTTAGCTGACTACAAGAAAGTTAAGAAATTTACCGTGCGCGATGACGAGTTCCCCAAAACTACAACCCGTAAAATTAAGCGTTTTGTAGTTGAAGCCGATATAAGCGCTACTGAATAACTTGGAGAGAAAAGGTCGGGCCGCACGTAAGTCCAGAGATGTGCGGCCCGAACACTACCAAGCCGGTTTAACTACTTAGGGAAATATTTCGCACTATCCGCACCCAAGTAGATTATTAACATCTTTCGCATATTTCCTGAAATACATCTCAAGGTTTTTCATATCTCTGTCATTAAGCTTGTCCCAAGCTTTTTGATGGATAGAGTCCGGCTTTTTACCAAGGAACTCCGACCACTCTTCCTTGGTCTTACTGTCAAGGGAAAGTCGTCCGGCATCACCCCTGGTTTTATGGCAACTCATACATACGGAGCGATAACTTCGCTTGCCTTTGCGCCAATTGGCTGCGAACGCTTCTGAACCGAAAGCCACTAACACAATCACACACAATAGGCTGGCACAAATCTTTTTCATTTCTAGACTCCCTTTTATTGCAAGCAAGTAGAATTACTCATCATCCTCCGGAAGACGGAATGTTCCAACCGAGAAAAGCAATTCTGATGACTGACTGTTCAAGCCCGTGGTTATCTTGGAGGAATCCTTCACATGCCGCTGGGCGATCTGGGATATCTCAACCACTTTACTCATCGCCTCATCGACATTTTTAGTCATCTCCAACTGGGCTTTGGAGAGCTCGGATATCTCCGTTACCACGTTTCTCGATTTATCGATCTCCTCTTTGATTGAAACAAATGCATCCCCGGTATCCTGCGCCAGACGGCTCTGACTCTCAACGGTCTTGGTTTCCTCTTCCAGCGATGCGGTAACCTCGCCTGCCTCTGTCTGAATAGACTTTATTACTCCGTTGATCTGTTTAGTGGCTTCTGCCGACTTATCCGCAAGACGCTTTATTTCATCGGATATAACCAGAAACCCGCGCCCCTGTTCACCAGCACGGGATGCCTCAATCGAAGCATTCATGGCGAGGATTGTAGTCCTTGTAGCTATTTCAGAAATCAATTGAGATATGGTACCAATCTCAAGCAATCGCTCCGACAGAGTTTTCATCTTTTTGTTAATAACCTGAACCGTTACCCTGATGAGTTGCATACCTTCAATGTTGTCATTTACTAGCGCCTGGCCTTTTGCGGTAACCTGGTCAACCTGGGTAGATACATCCTGCGCCAATGTAGCCTTTTCAGTAATTTCCTGCGCTGCGGTTTCAGACTTCTCAACGGCCTCGGTAACCTTTTCAATCTGAGTGCTCTGGGCTTCAGCTCCTGTTTCCAGGTCCTGAAATATCTGCATTAGATTCTTGGATTGAGTTCCAACGTCATCAGCATTTTTTCTTGTTTCTTTGAGCAGGTCGGCAAGACTTTCAACCATAAGGTTGTATGCATCTGCAACAGATCCAAAAGCATCCGCAGTAACAGGGGCCTTGAGCGTAAGATCCCCCTCAGCTGCCTCACTTACAACATCAAGGAATCCAATCAAGTGCTCCTGGGTAGTTTCTCGATCCGCATCAGCGATAATTGCATCTTTGTACTGCGCGATGGCTTCATTAATCTGAAGTGCGGTTCGCCCGATCTCGTCTTTAGGCTTTATATCGAGTTCAGAAAAATCACCTTCTTCAATGCGCACAACCGTATTATGGAGTAACGCAACCGAGCTGAGCAGACGACGATTCCACATCAGGATAATGCTCACTATACCAACAAATATCAGAACAACGCCTCCCATAACGGCGTAGTAAAAATTGTCCTGACCTGAAGCCTTATATTGCAGTTCAGCTTTTTTTACAAAATTGCCTTCTAGGGTATTAATCGCCAGATTAAACTCGCGCACATCCTGCTTATAATTCTGATAAGAATCTAAGACAGACAGAAGCGCACCCCCGGTCTCTAGATGCTCAATTATCTGCACAAGGTTATCTTCAATTCCTACATAGATATCCTCGAGGTTCTCAATTGTTTTAAGGGATTGATACCGGGTATAGTCAGGGACGCGCAATTTAAAAAACACTAACATCTTGTTCCACCAGGAATCTGATTGCACTGCCCTGTCAGAATCCACAACCTCACGCAGACGGATCAGGCCTGCATCCAGATCCTCCAGAGCAAAGCTCACCTTGTTTGCGTGCTCGATAATTGTATCGAGATCCCCCTGTTGCGCTGAGGTCAGTAACTCGCCCTCAAGGACCTGCACAGTGGATATGCTGAGGCTGAGGGTATCCAGGACACGCATATTCTCCACTGCAGAGTTGGTGTTTTTCTGCCCTGCATTTGACAGCAGCTGATACACAATAACGTTGAGAACAAGAAGCAATATGACCAGGGCTCCCATGGAGAGCAAGTTGCGTGTCATGATCATCTTGACACTAGGGGTTTTACCTGTCTGGGTAGACATAACTAAGCATTCTCCTTTTTAAAATTTCCAGCTGCATAACAGTTGCTGCCACGTACATCAGTTATATCCAGGGGCAAACTCACGCAGTCTTTCAAGCAGTGATTCCTCGTCAAATGGTTTTACAATATATCCATCAGCTCCGAGATTAAGAGCCTTCTCTCGGTGCTGTTCACCGGCACGGGAAGTAATAACCACCACAGGGATTGAGGCCAGGGAATCGCGTCGTTTTAACTCTCCTATGAGCTCGTACCCATGCATAACCGGCATTTCAAGATCCGTAAGTATAAAGTTGACCTTTTCGGTGTCCAGCAACTCAAGAGCCTCCTGACCGTTAACCGCGGTAAGAACCTCATGCCCGTTAGCCTCCAGGATAAGACTCGCATACTTGCGCACACTTAATGAGTCATCAACCACAAGCACACGTAACGTTTTAACCAACTCAGGACTGAAGGCTTCACTCTGAGTATTCTGCGTTTCAATCGAAGAATCGCTGCTAGAAGCATCAGATACGACATCAATCAGACGGGAAGGATTGATAACCAGGCGGACTTCCCCACCACCGGAAACGCTGGTACCAGAAAAACATCGCATTGACTCAAGAAGTGAGCCGAATGAGCGAATAACTGTGTCTTCCTGGTTAATAACCTCTTCAACCAAGAGGCCTATTCTGGCGCCCATGGTTTTGACAAACAACACGCATCGGCGCGAAGTATCGGTTTCCTGGATTGAAAAGCAGCTATTTAGATTAACTATCCGATAGCGCTCATCCTCTCTTAGCACGTGATCATCCACAATATCCAGGTCTCGATAATCCTGAATTTCTTCTATTAAAGCAGTAGGTAAGACAAATAATTGCTGTCCGATGCGGAACTGAACGACGTTGATAATAACCAGAGAAAGGGGGATTTGTAGAATAAAACTTGTGCCCTTCCCTTCCTCTGAGACAACATCAACGGTTCCGTTAAGCGCAGAGATACTATCGAGAACAACGTCCATACCGACACCACGTCCGGAGAGTTCATCAGCATCAGGTCTGGTACTGATGCCGGGGCGGAAAACCATATCCAGCAACTCACGCCTTTCAGGGTTATCTTCCGGAGCTAACCAGCCAAGCTCAACGGCTTTACGTTTAACCTGTTCCATCTGGATACCGCGACCATCATCGGAAACGGTAACAACCGCAGAATTACCTCGCCTCTCTGTTTTTATGAAAATGGTTCCAGCTGGCTCTTTAGATGCTGACATGCGTTCAGACTCTGTTTCTATGCCGTGAGCCAGACAATTGCGGAGGAGATGAACAATAGGATCAAACAAACCGTCAATAACAGTGCGTCCAATCCGCGTATCCCCCCCTTCAAAAACCAAATCTGCAGATACGCCATATTCGGAACGAATTAGATTTCTAAACGTTCGCTTGAAGCGATGGTAGAGATGATCAACCGGGAGGGTACGCATAACTGAAATACGCTCTTTCATTTCGCCGGTCATACGATCCATGGCTTCAACATCAATATTCAGGCTATTGAGGAATCCATGGATCTCAGCCAATGCCTCATTGATGTCATTACTAATTTCCTGAAGTTTGCGAGAAAAGAGGTTGAGTTCATCGTAACGATCGAATTCAAGCTCATCAAAATCGGCTATGGGCAAATCCGAATACTTGGAACCACTTTTTTCCTCGTCCTCAAAAATAGAATATTCATGACGATCAGAGAAAATTCGCACTTCACGCAGAAGGCGTTCACGCGCAAAATCTATTTCTTCCTTCATATTATACGTATGATTCATCTGATCGAGCATGTGGCTTTTGTTAACTGTAATCTCCCCGAGCAAATCCATCATTGTGTCAATTTGGGCAATATCAACCTTCACC
>JAWOFA010000077.1:0-7058 GCA_046482505.1 Desulfuromonadaceae bacterium
GCCAGCGGCAAAGGGGTGATCAACGACGTCCTCGACGCCGAAGCCGATCTCCTCGAAGCCAACGCCGCCCTGCACCGCGCCCGCTATGATCTCGCTACCGCCGGCCTGCAATACCGCCTTGCGTGTGGAATTCTGGATGCGCAGGTAGCGCAAGGTGACAGCCGGGAGTTGTAGAGACGTTGCATGCAACGTCTCTACGGTCGTGATATCGAACAGCGTGCGATGATTGATGTGATGGTGGTAAATGGCGCCATGACACGATGGGGGTTGGTGCGATGCGCACGCATGTCGATAAACCAACCAGCCATACATCCGCAAACGCACGGTGGTTGTAGAGACGTTGCATGCAACGTCTCTACGGTCGCGATATCGAACAGAGTGCGATGATTTATCCGATGGTGGTAAATGATACTCGCCCTCCCCTTGGGATAAAGGGAGGCCGGGAGAATCCTGGCTTGTTGCGTATTTATGCAGATATGGTGGTTATTCGGTGGTTTGCGTTCGCGCTGAATTCAGAAGTAATAAAGGGGTACTATCCCTGTTTGAGTTCCACAACCTCCAAAGCCGAGTTCGCTTCCAGAACATTTTCAGCAAAGCGCTCCAGGTCGGCTTCAGTGGCACTGGCAATCTTTTTTTCCACCTCGGGCGGAATCTGCCCAAAACGCATCTGAATAAGTTTACGCAGCAGTTTTGACTGACCTCCTATAATTCCTTCAGCTTTACCTTCAGCTTTACCTTCAGCTTTAGCCTCGCCAAACCATTTCTGTGCAAGTGTAGGCATTAGTTCCTCCTTCGTGTTGCTCGCATCGAGGCTGCGCTCGATGGTTGTTTCATCAATATGCTCACTATATTCCACGGCATATCTCAAATAGGTCTCTATCTTCTCCAGAATACTCGAGTGTTCATCGGCAGCCTGGGAGAGCATATGTGCTATCTGTGGTAGTGCCTGATCTAAAGAGCAACGTCTACGGTCGCGATACGAAAATACGGTGTAGATATCCCGAAACCTTTACCCTTGAATCAGTGTTTCCAGCAAAAATGTCTTTGAGCATGATCTTTTATGTTGAGCAACACCATCGGTTCCGATTCTTCCTGGGGGACAAAATACAACAGCATAAAATCGCGCGCTCCGGCTTTGAGGATATATTCACGCAGCACAACATTCTTTCCGTTTACCAGGCGTTTACGTGCAGGGGCAATATAGTTAAACGTAGAAATGTTCTGCACCATCTCCGCATAACTCCGATTTAACTGCTCTATAAAGCGCACCGCTCCGAGTTCAGCATAATAATCAAGAATTTCTTGCAGACGCGCCGTAAACAATGGCGTGGCTACTACCTTACGCCTCATCTTTACGTTCAGCCTTTTCTGCAGCCCTGTCATGTGCCGCTGCAAACATGGCGTCGATATCCGCACTCGTAACGGCTTTACCTGTAAGCTCGTAATCCTCCCAGGCCTGCAGCGCTTCGGCCTCAAAGCGCATATCCTGTTCCACATAATCGATCGACTGGGTTCCGAGCTCTTCGAGCAACGCCCCCATCGAGCGCCCGGTTTTACGCGCCAGCTGTTCCAGGCGTGCGGCAAATTCCTCACTCACGCGCACATTGAGTTGCCGTGGCATAATGATCCTCCATGCTATGCAAACGTATCATCTTATAGCACATGATAGCACAAATGCAGAATAACGCATCAGGGTTAATCGGTTTGTCTGGGGGGATTCGCGTACATGCCGATGCCGCAAACGCATGGTGGTTGATCCGATGGGGGGTAAATGGTGGCATCCCGGGGGTGTATCTAGTCGATTGCACTCTATGGTTGTTTCGTTAATATGCTCATACAGTCTACGGCATATCTCAGATAGGTCTACGGGTGCAATGTAGGACGAAGTGCGATGATTGTTCCAATAGTGGGAAATGGTGCCACCAGGCCGGGCAGGTCATGGCCTACCCTCGGGACAGTGGCTGTTATCCTGCGCATAACATGTAACGACGTAACAGACACCTGCAAAACCACTTATTTACTTGATAATACACGACAATCCGCCATCACATATAGCATGTAACAACATGTAACGACCTGTAACAGCAGTGTTACAGGTTGCGTATATGTGCGATCTTATCCAATCCATTCTTCTGAAGTCTCTCAACTCTGCGAAGATTATCCAAAAGCATCTTTTGCTCCGGCAGTAATTCGGATTTAACATCGGGCCAGATTCGATAAGCCATCAGCTTCCATCGTATAACCTTGCGGTAATGCCTGATTCTGACAGAAAGATTTTTGCCGTATCTTCTCAACCTAACTCATTCTGAATAACCTCACTGGATTGTTCGATCACCTTTCTGAACGTGCTGTAAATTCTATGCCTACCAATAATATATTGACTCCTATATCCCAATGGATAAATCAGGTGGGTTTACGCGAGCATCCGCTAATTGTGCAGACACGTTACGCCAGTAATGCTTCAGGGTGCTTGTCAGCGACGCGCAGCAGCGATTTTGCTGGCCCTGTTGGGGTTCTGCGCCCTTGCTCCCAATCCTGCAGGGTACGTAAGGAAACACCAAGTAATGCTGCAAAAGCTGATTGAGTTAGTCCCATGTTTGTCCGGATAGACTTAACGTCAGGCTCAGCAACTTCAATCTGCTTACCCTCACCGCGCTTGATAGCCTGAATCCCTTCAAGAATCTCAAGTCCAACATTGCGCTTATTCATTTTCAATCTCCTGCTTAATAGCTTTAAGGGTAGAAGCCGGAATGTTATCTGCCTCATTTTTGGCGTATAGAGTCAGCAGCCATATTTCACCTTTGTGACTACGCCAATAATAAATTACCCGTAGACCTCCACGCTTACCTCTACCGCTCCCGGCCCATCTGAGCTTTCTGATGCCGCCACTCTTTGGAATAATATCCCCAAGCTCGGGGTGTGTAACCAGACCCCACTGCAGAGCAGAGTATTCATCGTCACTCAGATAATCCTCAACGAGCTTAGTAAAAAATGGTGACTCAATAATAACCATATCAGCCCTTACACTATACGGCATAGCCGTATGCGTGTCCAGAGTTCGGAGTCAGTTTTGATGGGGCAGAGATAATTGGACCTTCCCATGGATAAATCCTGGGGATTCCGGGTGGGCCTCAAACGACCCTTTCGATGGTAGTTCCAACCCCAGGAATGAGGCAAAAGAGATCTGCCTGTTTCATCTTCTAATCAAGTTTATCATCTTCTATGTATGGGAGGAAAAGCTCGCGCGCGACTTCATTGAATGGCTCAGTGAACCCGCACCCCATCCCTTGTGGCTCTATGGTCCTACGGGGTGCGGTAAAACAGAAACCCTTAAACATCTGTTTCCGGCGGCAAACACCGCTATTACTGCCCTACCCTTTAAAAACATTGTGCCGAAGAATACAGAATTAACATCCTCCCGGTCGCTTCAGATTTGGGAGGATGTCAAGATGCGAATTGATAACCTGCATGTGAAACACATGCAGTCCAGACACGACTTCCCCTTCTCCATGCAGGCATTGCAGACTCTGACGCTTAGGGTTAATATAGCTGTACAGCAAAAACAGCTGCAGTACATTGTTCCGGAGGTATAACTAAAATGGCTACCCTAAAAAAGCTCCCTATAGGCATTGAGACCTTCTCGGAAATCCGTGAAGATGATTACATCTATATTGATAAAACCAGCCAGATCAAGCAAATGGTGGATGAAGGTAAATACTATTTCCTCTCCCGGCCGAGGCGTTTTGGAAAGAGCATGATAATATCTACTCTCCAGTCGCTATTCGAGGGGCAAAAGGAGCTCTTCGAGGGTCTATACATTTATGATAAATGGGACTGGGACACCACCTATCCGGTAATAAGACTCAGCTTCGATGGTGTAGCCCGGGATCTGGCCGATATGAAACAGGATGTAAGAAATATCCTGATGGAGAATCAGGAATATCTGAACATCTCCTGTCCTAATCCAGATGATATTGGTGGCTGCTTGAAATACCTGATTCGCTCCGCGTATGAGAAATACGGTAACAAAGTGGTCATCCTAGTGGATGAATACGACAAGCTCATCGCCGACAACCTGGATCAACTCGAGGTTGCAAAAGAGGGGCGCGAAGTACTCAGAGATCTGTACAATACTATTAAGGGAAGTGATCGCTACATTCAGTTCGCATTCCTCACCGGTGTCAGCAAGTTCAGCAAGGTCTCAATCTTCAGTGGCCTGAACAATCTCAAGGATATCACCATTGATAAACGCTTTGCCACCATCTGCGGCTACACCCAGGACGATCTGGAAACCGTCTTCGCTGATCATCTGGCCGGTGTAGATATGGAGAAGGTACGCAAATGGTACAACGGGTATAATTTCCTCGGGGACAAGGTCTACAATCCGTTTGATGTCCTGCTCTTTATCGACTCCGGGCATAATTTCAAGAACTACTGGTTTGCCACCGGCACTCCTACTTTCCTCATAAAGCTTATTGAACAAAACAATTACTACGTACCTCAGCTAAATGATATCCGTGTTTCCGAAAGCCTGATCGACAGCTATAACATAGAAAATATTCAGCTCGAGCCCATCCTGTTCCAGGCCGGGTACCTGACCATCAAGGATGCTGAGTTTAACGATTTCGGGGCGGAGTATGTGCTGGGATTTCCCAACCATGAGGTGCGCATCTCATTCCACGATGTGGTTGCACGCGCCCTGACACATAAATCCGATATCCTGGTGGAGAAGAAAGGTCTGCTTAAAACCCTGAGAGACGGTGACATTGAGCAATTCCGCACAAGCTTAACCAGCGTGTTTGCCTCCATTCCGTACAATAACTACATAAAAAACCAGATCAGCACCTTCGAAGGCTACTATGCCAGCTTGATGTATACATACCTGGCCAGCCTTGGCCTTGAACTGCGCGTTGAAGACCCTACCAGTACCGGACGGATCGACATGACCATCAAGACAGGCGATACCATCTACATCCTGGAGTTCAAGGTAGATGACAGTGCGAACGCCCTTGAGCAGATAAAACAGAAGGAATACCACCTCAAGTACCAGGATCAGGGCAAAGACATCTACCTAATCGGCATTCACTTCGACTCAGCCCAGCGTAATATATCCAGCTTTGAATGGGAAAAGGTCTAACCCAAGTTTAACACCCACAAAAAAATAAGTCTGCAAATCAGGTATTTACCTTGCATCTTCCATCCGTGTGGCACTACATTCTCGCTGTTTTGTGCATTTTTTGTCTTTTATACGATCATCTTTTTAATCCCACCGGGGGACGAATCCAGATTCAGGCATTGATAAATGGCGTGCTGCTCTGGTTCTGCCTGGCTGGTTTTGCGTATGTGAAGTGTGCGTCCATCTTCTTGTTTAAATATTGCTGTCATACGGCACTGATTGCTAAGTACGTTACGCAGGCTGCTCCAGCTTCTGCTATCCCCTTGTTCACCGAGCTTGCGCCGAATTAACTGAACGAGCTGGTAGGCGATTACAGTGATAAACAGATGAGCGTCAGAGCGATCTTCTTTGTGGTGGTAAATAGGTCGCAAACCCAGCTCTGATTTGAGACTGCGAAATACTGCTTCTAAATCAGTCAGCATGACATAGGTGCGCCAGAGCTGCTCTTCATCCCAGTCTATCTCGTTGGTGCGTAAACAGTACACACCGGGATGTGTGTGCGCTGTCCCTTTTTGATCTGTGCGTTTCCAGATAATCTCCCTGGCGTTTTTGCCTGTGTCGTCAGGGATGATTTCGATCTGATAATGTTGACTTACGCCATGGCTTTTTTCTTTTAAGCGTCCTATTCTTTCCCAGATTTTATCGATCTTTTTGGTGGTGCGTGGGCGGTTAAGGCCGGCATTAAGCTTCTTAAGTTCGTTTTCAAAGCGCTGTGTAAACTGCTGCGCTATTTGCTTTTCCTTTTGCTCGCGCTGCTCGCTGTAACAGTACAGTCGGACTTCACTGGAGTCGTCTGAAAGAACTTTCTGGAGGTGAATCGTCTGGTTACTGGCACTTTGAATGCTGATGGCTTCCTGGCTGTCAAATTGGCGCTGGCGTTCACGGCTGACGACGAGGTAGCGGTATCCATGCTCGCGCAACCACGTCAGATTGGCTTCTGTGGCAATCCCGCGATCCATGATAACCAGAGCTCCGGCTGGAGCTTCTAGCCCCGAGAGCATCTGTTTTAAGGTTGTCCCCTCTGAAACATTACCGGAAAAGACCTCAGAGCTGCGCACAAACCCGCTCCCATCCAGAACCATTCCTAACGTCAACAGCGGGCAATCGCTGCGTTTTTCCTTGGAACGACCGCGCTGCGCTTTGGTATTGCTGTGCGCTGATCCTTCAAAGTAGGTGTTGGTTAGATCATAAAGGGTTACCGTACAGCTGAATCCAAACAGATTCTGCACCTGGGTAAACATATCGTCTTCAATCTTCTGACGGTGCTTCATCAAAAGATCAGAGGCCCGATAGAGCTGCATCAGGCTCATCTTCGTATAATCAAAGTCGAGCAACTCGCCCAACGCGCTGTGTTCCTTAAGCCAGCGGTATGTGGCCCGCTCGGAATCCGGAGCGGCCATACGTGCGACAATCAAACCAATGATGGCGGCACGCTGAGGAGCCGTCAAATTCAGAGATTTCAGCAAAGAGATCAGGCCAACCTGCTCCATAGCCCACAAACCAAGAGCTTCCACACCCACACTGCGCGGCTGCACCAGGCGCAGTGAATTTACATCCACGCTCTGCATATCCGCAGCAGCCTGCACATTCTCAGACAGCGAGCCCTGCTGAACCAGCAGCTGAGCCAGAAGTTTCTGTGCCTGCTCTTCAACCTCAGCGCTACATTCACCAAAATCAAAAGACTCCTGACCACCCAGAAGCTGCTCAAGTCGAGAACATAAAACCGGCCAGAGATCCTGAGCCAGATCAAAATGCCGACCGAGATTCAAGAGCGTACGCTGGCGCACCTTTCCTTCAACCCTCTCGGATTGAACCAGACGGTGGGTGTAATAGTTTGTCCCATCTGCAGTAGTGCGTGTTTTTGTGCGACGAATATACATAA
>JAWOFA010000061.1:0-6100 GCA_046482505.1 Desulfuromonadaceae bacterium
GGTTCGATCCCTCAGCCTTCACCGCCCAGAGCAGATGAACCCGTAATCGAAGTGGAACCGAGCGCTCCGCCCGAGCGCGGCTTGCGCATCGGTTCCCGGGTGGAGCACGCCCGCTTCGGCATTGGCACTGTACGCCGCATCGAGGGCGCGGGGGATAAGCAGAAAGTGATCGTGTACTTCAACCGCTTCGGACCCAAACGTCTGCTGCTCAAGTTCGCGGGGCTGGAGATGCTGTAAGGATCGCACCATCGGTGCAAAACAAGGCACCAACCGCGTCATTCACCGTAGGGGCGAAAATTTTTCCCCCTTACCTACTATTCCACCGGTGGCATTACCTCTTCCAGCACCGCAAAGTACTCCTCCAGATCAGCCGGTTGCATATCTGCCATGTGCGGGATGCGGAAGGTCTCGTTCTTGATCTTGCCGTAGCCGTTGTCCATGGCGTAGCCGCGTTCTCCCACAGTTTTCTTTATCCCCTCCAGGTCAACTCCGCGCGTGTTGCGCACACTGGTCAGGGTCATGGAAGCGTAGCCTTCAGCGGCAAAGAGCTCAAAGCCGTGTCTGCGTGCCCATTCGCGCGCCATCCCCGCCATACGTGCATGACGTTCATAGCGCTGCTGCAGCCCCTCGGTATACATCTTTTTCAGCTGGGCATCCATGCCGTAAATCAGGCTGATACAGGGCGTACTGGGGGTGTTGTGCTTGAGATCGTTCTTCTCAAACTCCTCAAAGTCGAAGTAGTAGCCCCGGTTCGGGGTGGTTTTCGCCTTCTCCAGTGTCTTGCGCGAAACCGCACACACTGCAAGCCCGGGGGGGAGACCAAATGCCTTCTGTACCCCGGCGAGGCACACATCCATACCCAGGGCGCTGAAGTCGATGGGTACCGCACTCATGGAGGAGACCGTATCCACTATGAAGCTCACATCCGGATATTTCTGCATCACCTCGGCAATGCTCGCCAATGGTGACATCACGCCGGTGGAGGTCTCGTTGTGCGCCATGGTCATGGCATCGTATTTACCCGAGGAGAGCGCTTCATCCACCATCTCCGGGGTAATGGGCTGTCCCCATTCCGCGGTAAAAAGATCCGCTTCAATCCCGCAGCGTTTGGTGACATTGTGCCATTTGGTGCTGAAGGCGCCATTGCCGAAGTTGGCGCAGCGCTTCTGTACCAGATTGCGTACCGCACCCTCCATAATGCCGAATGCGCTCGAAGTGGAGAGAAACACCGGCTCATCCGTATGCAGCAGGCTCTGCAGTTGGGTGGTTACACTCTTGTGGAGTTCGGCATACTCGGGCATGCGGTGCCCTACCATCGGACTGGACATAGCCGCATATACATCGGCGCTCACTTCGACCGGTCCGGGAATGAAGAGCTTTTTTTTCATCTATTGGATCCTTTCGCACATGGGTACAGGGTAGGCGAGCTTTATATAACAATTTTGCTCATGTAGCACGCGGCATATCCGCTGTCAAGCCGGCGCTTGCCGCCCTATTCTGTTCCTGCGCTAATCTGGAGGTGAGAAATGAAATTTTTCTGGAACTAAACCTTGACAATGCGGCGGCGCTGATTATATTGTCCACTGTTGTTAGCACTCGTCAAAACAGAGTGCTAACAAGGATTTGATTTTAACCCTCGGCAACTATGCCGGACACCTAACCAATAATCAATACAGGGAGAAAAACTATGAACATCAAACCATTGCATGATCGTATCATCGTTAAATGTGTGGAAGAAGAGACCAAGACTGCAGCGGGTATCATCATCCCCGATACCGCATCTAAAGAAAAGCCCCAGCAGGGCGTGGTTCTCGCAGTTGGCCCCGGTAAGCTAAACACCGAAGGCAAGGTGCTGCCCATGAGCGTGAAAACAGATGACAAAGTCCTGTTCGGTAAGTATGCCGGCACTGACATCAAGGTTGATGGGGTGGATTACCTCATGCTGCGTGAAGAAGATGTTCTGGGGATCATAGAGTAGATTCATCCCTTGTAAGATCTAGCTAGAACCTTAAGAAAATAAACCTGAAAATTTAGCTGAATTATACGAAAGAGGAGTTAAGATATGGCTGCAAAAGATATTAAGTATTCTGAAAGTGCCCGCGCTGCAATTCTGACCGGGGTAAACAAGCTTGCCGATACGGTAAAGGTAACCCTCGGCCCCAAAGGCCGCAATGTAGTAATTGACAAGTCCTTCGGCGCACCGCTGATCACCAAAGACGGTGTTACCGTTGCCCGCGACATCGAGCTTGAAGACAAGTTTGAGAACATGGGCGCACAGCTGGTTAAAGAGGTCGCATCCAAGACTTCTGATATTGCCGGTGATGGTACTACTACTGCAACTGTACTCGCGCAGGCTATTTACCGCGAAGGGGTAAAGCTTGTTAGTGCAGGACACAACCCCATGGAGATCAAGCGTGGCATCGACAAGGCTGTTACAGCCGCAGTAGAGGCGATGCGTGAGCTTTCCCAGCCTATCTCCAACCACAAGGAGATCGCTCAGGTTGGTACCATCTCAGCCAACAGCGATGAGACCATCGGTAACATCCTCGCCGAGGCGATGGACAAGGTAGGTAAAGAGGGTGTTATCACCGTCGAGGAAGCGAAGTCCATGGAGACTTCCCTCGAAACCGTTGAAGGGATGCAGTTTGACCGCGGTTACCTCTCCCCCTACTTCGTCACCGATTCAGAGCGCATGACTGCGGAGATGGACGATCCTATGATCCTCATCACCGACAAGAAAATCTCTGCCATGCGCGATCTTCTCCCGGTGCTGGAGCCTGTTGCCAAGCAGGGTCGTCCCCTGATGATTATTGCCGAGGATCTCGACGGCGAAGCTCTGGCTACCCTGGTAGTCAATAAGCTGCGCGGTTCCCTCAACGTATGTGCGGTTAAAGCTCCCGGCTTTGGTGACCGCCGCAAGGCAATGCTCGAAGATATCGCGATCCTTACAGGTGGTCAGGTGATCTCTGAAGAGCTCGGCTTTACCCTCGAAAATGCCACCCTGGATATGCTCGGAACAGCGAAGCGCGTAGTAGTGGATAAAGACAACACCACTATCGTTGACGGAGCCGGCACCGATGAAGATATTGAGAGCCGCGTCAAGATTATCCGCGGCCAGATCGAGGAAACCAGCAGTGAGTACGATCGTGAAAAACTCCAGGAGCGCCTCGCGAAGCTCGTGGGTGGTGTTGCCGTAGTTAAGGTGGGTGCTTCCACTGAGACCGAAATGAAAGAGCGCAAAGCACGTGTTGAGGATGCCCTCCACGCTACCCGCGCTGCGGTAGCCGAAGGTATCGTCCCCGGTGGTGGTGTGGCGCTGCTGCGTTGCATCAAAGCGGTTGAGAAGGCTGATATAACCGGAGAGCAGGTTTTCGGCGTACAGATCGTGAAACGCGCCCTCGAAGAGCCCCTGCGTCAGATCGCATGCAACGCCGGTCTCGAAGGTTCCATCGTTATCAACGAAATCATGACCAAGGAAGGCGCATACGGCCTGAACGCTGCAACTGAGAAGTACGAAGATCTGCTCAAGGCCGGAGTTCTCGATCCGACCAAGGTTACCCGCAGTGCCCTGCAGAATGCTGCGTCTGTAGCTGGTCTGATGCTGACTACCGAAGCATGTATTGCTGACGTTCCGGAAGACAACGATGCTGCACCGGCAATGCCCGGCGGCATGGGCGGAATGGGAGGCATGGGCGGCATGATGTAGTGCGACGAGAGTCGCGCAGGAAGCTAGCCTGCTCAGGTACTACGTTAGTAGCGGGGGGCGTAATGCCCCCCGCAAAAACTAACCGCGGGGCTCAAAAATGAGTCGCGAGAATCCTGACAAACTAGCATATCCCGGTATCCGGGCCTTTGTTGCCCGGACCCGATGATCACTCAACTGAGTGATAAAATATATGGGGATGTGGCAATAAAACCAATATCCCCCAAATGAGAAGGGGTATCTTTGCACCTTGAGTTCAACGATCAAGAAGCAGCAAGACCCCTCAGAATGGAAACGACGAGTAAATCTTCGTTGATATCCATCAAACAAAGAGTGGGCATATCTGCTGAACTGTGAAGAGACCCACTAAGAACAGGTGTCATTCTGAATCCGAATGCTCTCGGATAAAGACTGTCATTCCTGCCAAATGTGCAGATGGTGGCAAGTAAGCGACCATCTCCTCTCAAAATCGAGGGATATTCTCTGTAGCCTGCAACGCTAGATGGGCTATGGCGCGGATAATCCTGGACTTATGCTAGCGGCTAGCAAAGCCTGCCGGCGTAAGCCAATTCTTGCATTGTCTCAACCAGTAACATCGGTAGAGAGACCAGTTGTCCGACCAACTGTAGCCTAAGGTTAGTGCGTCACTGGTAACGGTGAGGTGCGAAGCAACCTGACAATGTACCCCTGCATCCGCAGTTCCTGAAAGTTGTGAGACATCAGGAAGATACTACCAGCGACACGGTGGTTGAGGGGCTAGGCTGAATGGTATGGTTAACACAAGTGAACTGCTGATAAACACCGTCAACCGCACGGAGCCAAATGTCGCTGACAGGCTTCAACCAAAAGGTATGTGGCAGGTCTACCCTCTTACATCTAGGGTAGCGTCGGCATAACTGCCACCGGTGGATAGGCAGAACCTAACCCATTCATGTGTAAGAATTGGAACTCGGTAAGCCCGTTGTCTTGCCCCAAAGGGCAGGAAAGCCGTAAGGCAATCTGTTAAGACAGCGGGTAAAGGATGCCGGAAAAAGCGAACGCCCGGTTGTAATGATCGGGATAAGAGCAGTTGCTCCAATCCGAAAGGATGCAGACTTCCGGCAGGTCTTTATGCGTGTGAATACGTGTAAAGCTCTCAAAAATCGGATCGATTTAAATCGATCCCAAATCAGAACCCCCGAAGGGAAGAGAAACACATCTTCCCTTCGGGGGAGACGTGCGTCTTTTGTCCTAGGGTGTTCCAACACAGGAGGACAGCAAGATGAGCACAGAAAAACAGATGCCTGCGTCTTCCCATTTTCCAGACAACTGGCATGCCATCAACTGGTATCTGGTTCAAAGGAAAGTGAGAGGGCTACAGGTCAGGATCACTCAGGCGACCAAAAAGGGTCAATGGAGACGAGTTACACAACTCCAACGTTTATTGACCCGCTCGTTTGCTGCCAGAGCATTGGCAATCAGGCGAGTCACCGAAAACCGGGGCAAGAAAACGCCCGGAGTAGATGGGGAATTGTGGAGCACCCCAGCCTCCAAATGGAAAGCCATAGAACGGCTTAAAAGGACTGGATATCGTCCTAAGCCGTTACGTCGGGTTTATATTCCAAAGTCAAACGGCAAAAGTCGTCCATTGGGAATTCCGACGATGTTGGATAGAGCTATGCAGGCGCTTTACCTGCTGGCTCTGGAACCGGTCTCAGAAACAACCGCAGACCGGAACAGCTATGGCTTCCGCCCACAGCGCAGCACGGCGGACGCGATTGAGCAATGCTTTATAAATCTCAGCCGCAAAAACTCAGCCGAGTGGGTATTGGAAGGCGATATCAAGGGATGCTTCGACAACATCAGTCACGACTGGCTGCTTGCCAATGTACCATTGGACAAACAAGTACTCAGAAAATGGCTGAAAGCGGGTTACATGGAGTCAAACCGCTTGAATCCGACAGAAGCCGGTACTCCGCAAGGAGGTATTATATCACCGGTGTTGGCAAACTTTGCGCTTGATGGTTTGGAAGGTGTGCTCGAGGAACATTTCGGGTCGAAAAACACCAAGAAAAGCTACAAGACCAAGGTCAACTATGTGCGCTACGCAGATGATTTTGTGATTACCGGTATCTCTAAAGAGTTGCTGGAAAACCAAGTCAAGCCGCTCGTCAAAGCCTTTATGGCAGAGCGAGGGCTGCAACTGTCAGCAGAAAAGACGGTGGTAACGCATATTTCTGAAGGGTTCGATTTCTTGGGGCAGAATCTTCGCAAGTATAACGGCAAAATGCTGATTAAGCCGAGCCGGAAAAACATGCGGAGTCTCTTGACCAAGGTGCGGGACGTGATTAAAGGGTATCCGACGGTTTCGACAGATGTTTTGATAGGGAAGCTCAATCCTCTTCTAAGGGGCTGGGC
>JAWOFA010000075.1:0-2759 GCA_046482505.1 Desulfuromonadaceae bacterium
ATCCTGTCGATAGCGATTGGTGCGCAACGTGGCCAGGACGGCGGCCAGCAAGAAGAGATGATCCGCAAGGCGTATCAGAAGTACGGTCAGAAAGTGGTCATTCTGGTAGATGAGTACGACAAGCTCATCGTCGACAACCTGGATCAGCTCGAGGTCGCTAAGCAGGGTCGCGAAGTTCTTAGGGATCTGTATACCACCATCAAGAACTGCGATGAGTATATCAAATTTGCTCTCCTTACCGGCGTGAGTAAATTCAGCAAGGTATCCGTGTTCAGTGGGCTCAACAATCTCGAAGATATTACTTTAAATCCTGACTTTGCCACTAGCTGTGGATATACCCAGCACGATCTGGAAACCGACTTTTCTGAGCACTTAGCCGGGGTGAACATGGATAAGGTACGCGAATGGTATAACGGGTATAACTTCCTGGGAGAGAAGGTCTATAACCCCTTTGACATCCTGTTGTTCATAAAGAACAAGTGTGTATTTGACAACTACTGGTTCGCAACCGGAACCCCGACATTTCTGATAAAGCTCATAGAAAAGAACAATTACTACATCCCGCAACTGGACAATCTCAAAGTCAGCAAAGGCCTTATCGATAGCTACGACGTAGAGAATATCGCACTCGAGCCTATCCTGTTTCAGTCCGGATACCTCACCATCGAAAGCATGGAAATGGTTGGTGCCATGACCATGTATGTGCTGAGCTTTCCCAATCTGGAGACCAGGTTTTCCTTCAATGACTTCATCTTAGGTCAACTCACTACCCCGGGTACTGAAAAAGCTCAGCTGCAAACCCGGTTGTTCAAGGATTTGAGCGCTGCAGATCCGGATGCTTTAGAGCAGACCCTCACTGCATTGTTCGCCTCCATTCCTCATACCAACTACACCAAAAATACTATAAGCGCCTACGAAGGTTTCTATGCCAGTGTGATCTACGCTTTCTTTGCCAGCCTTGGGCTCGATCTAACTGCTGAAGATGTAACCAGCACAGGACGCATTGATTTAAGTGTAAGGATGGACAACGCCATCTACATCCTGGAGTTCAAGGTAGATGATAGCGTCAATGCCCTTGAGCAGATAAAACATAAGGAGTACCACCTGAAATACCTGGATGCGGGTAAGGACATCTACCTAATCGGTATCCACTTCGACTCAAGCAAGCGCAACATCTCATTATTTAAGTGGGAGAAGGCGTAAGGGGTTCAAGGCCCAAGGATTCCAGCCTGAAGTCAAGGGTCCGACCTAGTGCCTGAAAAATGGCCTCCTCCGCAGAATCTGTGGGTAGGAAACTGAATAGTAAATACTTGCCCCCCTTTTTAAGATTTTCAGGACATTTGTTAACCGATCAGTAACAGCTATATCAGCAATAGCCTCACCACCTCTGGAACTTTTATCTTGCTCCAAAGATCTTCTTGCTGAAAAACACAAAATTATCCAGTTCACCTCTAATCATTTTCTCCAATGCCGCAAGGTCGTGAAGATGCCGAATAATTGTAGGGTCATCTTTGACATCTGCTCTATCACGCACAAGGATACGCCACGTTAATGCACTCAGCTTATCGCCCACCGTTTCTATAGCAGAAACACAATCAATTTCCAGTTATGGAGGAGCATTTTTTATCTCGGACACCATTGAACAAGGACTCAGGCTTTTGAGAAACCTCTGTTACTTCGTAATCTCCTTATTTGGATACAATTCCGGAAAAATCCATATGGCCATACTGGTTGGCAGGCCGAACCGCACGGGGCTTTTGGGCATATCCGATATAAGAATCTTTTCGTCAACCAACTGCTTTAGGATATCCCGTCCGGCTCTTTTTAAACCCGAATATGCTGCAGCTTCTCCCCTGCCCAATTCGCCCTGCAGGATTACCTCTTTTATGATGGGTGCAGCCTCTTTTTTTAAGCCCTGGTAGCGTTGGGGCAAGGGATGGGGAATAATGTGCTTATTGCGTAGGTTAACGTATGAATCTACACGTTTGAGAAGTCCATCCAGGTCGAGCAATCCGGACATGTAGTTTATCTGGTCAACGCAGATATCAAGGAAGTATTCGCAGAACTCGGTAAGATGTCTGGAGGACAGATATCCGCGCCCATCATAATTTCCCTGGCGTGTTTTATCCGCGACAGCCAGCATTGACTTGTAGTTATTCCGATCACGAGCGAGGCCGCGACTTACATTCCAGATACCGTATCCCGGCAGTGGGATGGTTTTGAAATAGGCGTCAGTAAACAACCTTGCGACCCTGCCATTGCCGTCAAGAAACGGGTGCACCCACATCAGTCTATGGTGGGCTGCAGCAGCAGCGATAATCTTATTGGCTCCATGAACCCTGCAGCCGTATTCTTTGGCAAAAATATCCAGCAGACCGGGAACCAGGGAACTATCAGGGGGAACGTGACGCCCGACCTTTACACTGCGCTCTCTGAATTTCCCCCCATAAACAAATAACCTCTCCTGCGTTTCGCTATGCGTAACATACTGCATAGCCTCCGGCATCTGGTCGTAGAAGGTTTTATGGATCCAGCGCAGAAAATCCGGAGTGGCAACATTCAGGCGGGCATTCTCCTTTATGCATGCATCTATCTTTTTTTGGCAGTATATATGGGCCCTGCTTTCGAGTTGCAGTTCTCTATTCGCAGGATCGGTGTCCAGATCACCACGAGTTGCGCGTTCTATGTCGCTGGGGTGGGTACTATTGCCCTCAATCAAATTGGAGTAGTAGCTGTTTACAATGCGCAACAAATCCTCA
>JAWOFA010000068.1:0-2516 GCA_046482505.1 Desulfuromonadaceae bacterium
TTGGACAACCCGTTTCCCGCATAAACCCCAGTTGGTCTGCAGCCTCCAGAACCGGGGGAATGAACCGATTTTTAAGCTCAAAGGTTTTGTTCTGCTCGTATGCATATAGATTTGTGGCACACATAAGCTGCAGAGCGGAAAAATCGACATCTTCCACCGCATACCAATCGAGAACCAGATGATCGCAGGCGCTGAATCCTTCCAGAATCAGCGATTTCAGCGCTGCAACAGACTCGATATCGATGCTGCCGGAGATGCTGTAGCGTAGATATTCTGTGCCGTCGCCGGATGTTACGTTTTTCTTTTCTACCTCAAACATCTGATACTCCTTGAGCTGACATACTTGAACCATCTTTCCGGATTCAAGAGCACTTCTATCCGAGCACCTTTTTCACCACCCCGAGTAATTTCTGCGGTTCAAAGGGCTTGACCAGCCATCCGGTTAGGCCGGCCGCCTTGCCTTTGGCTTTAAAATCCGCCCCTGCTTCGGTGGTAAGCATCAGGATCGGGGTAAACTTGTAGTTGGGGCTGGCGCGCAGTTTCTGCACCATGGTCAGGCCATCCATCACCGGCATATTGAGGTCGGTGAGGACCAGATCGAACTTTTGTTTTTGTGCCTGGGCGAGCCCCTCCTGCCCGTTGGAGGCTTCCACCACCGTGTAACCTTCGCCCTTGAGGGTGAACGACACCATCTGGAGGATAGAGCGGGAATCGTCTACTGCGAGTACGCTTTTTGGCATATAAATGTCTCCTGTTTCCATATAAAGTCTGTATTTGACGGCTTAACAGAACCTTAGAACAGTTCAATATCACCTTCATCCATACTTTTCTGGGTTACGGGGTTGTGCTGACTGTCACGCACGAGGCGGTTCGCCTCCTGCAGCATATGCTGAAGTTTGAGCATATGCTGTTGCTGCTGATTGAGGGTTGCACTCTCTTCCGGGGTAAGTTCCACTTCGAGTTCAGCCAAAGAGTCCAGGAGATTGTCCATGGCATCCACCCTGCGGGTAACGGTATCCACAATCTGGGTAGCCATATCCTGAAACTGGAGCGATGTGACTGCGGAGCCAACCTGATGCGATACGCTGCGCGAGATATCTCCGATCTCGGCGGCGCTTTCATTTACCCGGGTATGAAAAGAACGGGTCTGATCCAAGATAGTGTCCACGCGCCCCTGCTGGGTAGAAGCGATGGCTTCGGATGAAGTAGCCACTTTCTTTATCGATTCCTCCACTTGTCCTAGAGAGGATGCAATCCCCTGTACGGAGGAATAGATCTGCTCACTGAAGCGATTGGAGCGAATGGAGAGGTTGCGCACCTCTTCGGCTACTACCGCAAACCCCTTGCCAGCAGCACCGGCGCGTGCCGCCTCGACGGAGGCGTTGACGGCGAGGAGGTTGGTCTGGTCAGCTATTTTACGCACATCGTGGAGCATGGCCTGAATGTTTTGGAACTGCTGTTGCGCCTGCGCCATGGATTCACTCAGGCGGGTGGCATCGGAGCTGTTCTTGACGATGGCATCAATAAGGGTGGCAAGTGTTTCATCGATATCCCGAAACAGGGTATTGAAATTCACCTGTTCCCCCTGTTGCGCATCTCCCCCGGTTCCGCTGATAGTGGCGGCGAGATCCTGCTGGCGCTGGGTCTGGCGTTCAAGCTCGGTAAAGCTGTTGACCAGCTTGTCGATGGCATCGGAGAGGATATCCTTGACCTGGACATTTTCGCTGCGGATGTTGTTAAACTCGCTGCCGGTCTCCTGATTGAGGTAACCGAGCAGATCGCGCGTTGCCCCGAGGTTGTCCACCAGGGGCTCTCCTTTGCCCGCGTTAGCGTCTGAAGCATTGCCCCTGCTTAATATCAGAATCATCCCCGCCACAGCCGCTGCAACAACTACCAGCGCCAGCCACCAAACTCCACTTATCCAGGCAACAGCAGCTGCGGCACCCAGGTTAAGACCTGAAGCCACTAACAATTTTGCGCGTCCAGGAGATTGAGCTCCCATATACACACCCCTTAATGACAAAAACAGTTAACATTAGTCATGTAAATAACATTGATTTTCCAAAAGTAACCTAGCACAAAATTACCAATTTTATACAGCAATAATTTAAAATCCAGTGTTGCGATGGCTATTTAGCGAAGCAAACTGTGTCAAATGACGAAAATGAACAAAGATATTTTAACATTAAGTCCTTATCGTTTACACTTTGCAAAGCGACTGCTAATTACGTGCCAGCTTTAAGTTGACCCCGCAGTGACGCAACAATTGGCGCACAAAACGATAGGTGAGCCCCCACAGTGGCGGGGCATCGGGATCGATGAAAAAGGAGGGAACCTCTGCTTTGTCGCCATGCCATGATATGGTGCGCATAGCGTGATGGTGTGGATGCAAGAAGTGGGAGAGCGGTACCCAGAAATAGCGCTGAACTTCGTAGTTGCCCTGCACCCAGGTAGAGTTGGAGGGGACATTAAACACAAAGCCACTTACCCGCACCTGCACACGTGCGGCGTAGATA
>JAWOFA010000070.1:0-8688 GCA_046482505.1 Desulfuromonadaceae bacterium
CTCCTGTTGGGTTTTGTTATCGCGTATATCACCAACAGACATATACGCCGTATTGAGGCCAAACGCGAAGCGCATCTGAAACGTCTGAAACAGTACAGCGATCTTCTGGATGAAATTTGTCTGGTTTCCAAGGGGGATCTGGAGGGTAACATAACCTACGCCAACGACAAGTTCTGCGAGGTGTCCGGCTATACGCGTGCGGAGATGCTGGGGCAGCCCCACAGCATTGTGCGCCACCCCAGTGTACCTAAAACCGTGTTCAAGCGGATGTGGGAACTTATCCAGTCCGGCAAGAGATGGCGCGGAATCAGTCGCAATAGAACCAAGGATGGAGGTTCATATTATTCTGACAGCGTTATCATGCCCCTCACCGATGAGAATGGCAACATTATAGAGTATATTGCGGCGCGCTACGAAATCACCGAACTGCTGGAAAAACGCGATGAAGTGAAACTCGCCTTTGCTACGGATAATCTCACCTCTCTGGGGAGCAGGCATAAGCTGGTGCAGGATATCAGTGCCGGGGCAGATGGCAAGTGTCTGCTGCTCTTCGATATCGTGGACTTCGGGGGGATTAATCACAACCTTGGCGCCGAAGCTGCAGATTTACTTCTGCGCCACTTCAGTAATCAGATGATGGAATTCTTTACTTTGGAGGGTTATACCCTCTATCGCCTGCACAGCGACATTTTTGCGGTTCTGGCCGAAACAGATCAGGCGGAGGAGGTCAGCTCAGCCGTGGAGCGTTTCAGCCGCTTCCTGAGCCAGCACCCCTTTTTCTATGGGGAAGACGAGCGCCTCAACCTCACCCTGGTCAGCGGGATAGCGTGTGGAGAACAGGATCTGCTCAACTGTGCTGATGCGGCTTTGCAGCATGCCAAAAATAACAAACAGGCGGTGGCAATTTACAACCACAGGATAGCTAATCAGCAGGGGCGGATGCGTGCCTACTGGATCAATGAGGTGCAACAGGCTCTCCTGGACCAGCGGCTGCTTCCGCACTATCAGCCCATCGTGCATATCCCCAGCGGCAAGATCACGCGCTATGAAGCCCTGATGCGTATGCAGAGTTCCCAGGGGGAGCTGGTATCTCCGGGAGCATTTTTGCCCATCATGGAACAGACGAGCCACTATCCGGAAATGACCCGCGCAATTTTCCGCCAGGCATGTATGTTCTTCCGCTATCGCAATGAGATCTTTTCAGTCAATCTGACCGTAGACGACCTCCTGCGCCGCAATACTGTGGATTACATTGCCTCTTTGGCCAAGAGCTATGCAGTTACTGACCGGCTCGTCCTGGAGCTGGTGGAAACAGAAAATATCCACAATTACGATGTTGCCCTTAAGGCCTTGATTGAACTTAAAGGCCTGGGGATTAAAATCGCGATTGATGACTTCGGTTCCGGGTTTGCAAATTTCTCTTACCTCTCGGCTTTTCCGGCGGACTTCGTGAAAATAGATGGTTCTCTGGTCAAAAAAATCAACGAGGACGAGAAAACCCGCAATCTGGTCAAGCTCCTCATTGACTACGCCCACTCTGAGGGGATGGAGGTTATTGCGGAGTTTGTGAGCTCGGCGGAGATTTTTGACACTATCCGCGCCATGGAGTGTGACTACGCTCAGGGGTACTACTTTGGTGCGCCAATAGCGGGGGAAAAACTCGATGGTTAAAGGTAAATCTGTGTTTCTGCTACCTCCGGGCTTGCGCCTGCCATCTGTTGCAGGCGCTCTTCCATCATGGGCGCATCAAAGGGAAATGCTTGCTGCGGACAGTAGCGCGTACACTGATGGCAGCGGATACACCCTTCTCCCACCACGGGGTAGCCTTCTCCCCAGCTGAGCGCTCCGACGGGGCAAAGCTCTACACATGTTCCGCAACCATCACAAAGTTCGTGTTCGGGCTGGTGTTCTCCGAGCATCACTTTGGCTTGCGTGAGGCTTTTCCCCCACGCCTCATGTGAGCGTGCGGTTGGGAGGTAGTCGAGAACTTCGGGTGCCAGCGCCTCAGGTGTGCAAGCGTCAAGCTTTTCCAGCACCCTGGCGACAAGGGTTTTTATATATGCACTGTCTCCTGCATCCGGATGCTCCTGGGCCAGCGGCGCCGAACTGCTCCACATACTTGAGTGCTGGGCTACCACCTTCGCTGCCGCTATGCTCTTCCAGCCCCTGCGTTCCAGCGCCTGGGCCATCTCCGGCAGAGCCACACCGCTACACACGGCACCCCAGGTGACAAAGGGAACGGCTACGGCAGACCCGCAGGGGTCGCCCTGGGGGAGAGCTTGGATAAAATCGAGCATTTGCGGTACTGCATGATCTACATACACTGGAGAACCGAGCCACACACAAGCATCGGACTTGACTTTAGCTCCAAGTCTGGAGATGTCGGTTCCACCCGCGGGGCTAAGTTCGAGTTTATGTGCTTCAATACCGTATTGGCGTAACATTTCATCGATCATGTCAGCCACCTGCCGCGTTGTCCCCGCTGCAGAAAACCACGCAATATAGTGGGTTCGCATGCTGCAACCTCCCCTTTAAATGCCTTATTTATGATATCTGTTCAGCTGAAGAGTCGGCAATGCCGGTTCCATGGGACGCAAACCATCCGTGGTTACAGAAGCCCTTTAATTGGGCACAGCCAGCTAACGGACAATCATGCTGAGTTGTTACTGTTTCTGTAGTATCTTCTCCAGTTCTTTCACCCCCGGAACCTTGCCGCTCACGACCACTTTTGCGTCTACAACCAGCGCAGGCGTGGTCATAACACCGAAGCCCATGATGTCGTTAATATCGGTAACCTTCTCGATCTCGCAGTCTATTTTCATATTGTCCGCTGCCTCTTTTGCGTGTTTCGCAAGTTTGTCACATTTCGCACATCCGGTTCCAAGGATCTGAATTTTCAGCATATCAAGCTCCTCTGTTGGTCTGGCTTTACGTTTACGCAGTTCACAAATCGATATACAGCTAATATCGCTCTATCAGAAAAGCGCCCCGTAAATCAATCCGCTCAGGGTAGCCATAATAACTACTAATATTATAAATACAAATGTCTTTTTGTTCCCCATAACGCTACGGATAACCAGCATGTTGGGCAGGCTCAGCGCCGGGCCAGCAAGGAGCAGCGCCAGAGCCGGGCCTTTGCCCATTCCTGCGCCCATGAGCCCCTGCAGAATCGGCACCTCGGTGAGGGTGGCAAAGTACATGAACGCCCCGAATACTGAGGCAAACACATTGGCACTGAGGGAGTTCCCTCCGACCAGAGAGGCCACCCACTCCGACGGGATCAGGCCTTCGTGCCCCGGACGTCCCAGAAACGCACCCGCAAGAAGCACCCCGATAAGCAGCAGGGGCATGATTTTCTTGGCGAAATCCCAACTCTCGTCAAACCAGGATCCCATCTCTTCATCGCGCGTGGACGGGAGGTTGCTCAGCACCGAGAGGCCGATAACTCCGAAGGTAAAAGCCAGTTCCGGGTGGTGCGGCACCAGTACAGCCATCAACACTGCCGGAGCGGAGGCGAGAGCCATACGCACCAGGCCCAGATTAAACCAGGTAGCCAACATCAGCGCCAGCGCCACTGAAAACCCACTGGTTACCCACCATTTTGCTGCATAGATAGTGTACCAGAGGCCGCTGCTTTCCTCAGGCTTACCCCAGTTGGCAAATACCAGAATCCCTACCATGGCGGCAAAATACAGTGCGGTCTGCCACAGCGGTCGTGCCTGTTCTTCCTCCCCGAAAGCCGGGGCAGCCGCTGCCTTTTGCGCCTCCTCGCGGCGGAAGAAGAAGTGCATCAGCAGGCCGATAATAACCGCAAATACTATCGCACCCACGGCACGCGCAATCCCCATCTCCGGGCCCAGAATGCGTGCGGTGAGGACAATCGCAAGGATGTTGATCGCCGGGCCGGAATACAGAAAAGCACATGCCGGACCCAGACCCGCACCCATGCGATAGATACCGGAAAACAGAGGCAGGATGGTGCACGAGCACACCGCCAGAATGGTGCCGGATACCGAAGCTACTCCATACGCCAGCAGCTTCTTGGAATTGGGGCCAAGGTACTTCATCACCGCCGCCTGGCTAACAAAGACCGCCACCGCGCCGGCAATAAAGAACGCTGGTACCAGGCACAGCAGTACGTGTTCTCGCGCATACCACTTAACCAGATACAGCGATTCCAGTACTGCCCCCTGTACCCTCGCACTCTCTACGGGGAGGTAAAAGCATAGCGCAAATACCGCGATAATCCAGAATAGGGGTTTTGACTCGGTTTTTATATCCAATTGATTATCCTTTGCTCTTCAGTTTCACTTAAATGCACTTGCAGGAGGTGCCCCGGTGTCCTGCCTAACGTTAGCTATAGGCAGCCTGCCAAAGCAGAGGAGTGATCACGCGCGCGCTCCTCCAGCACTGTTTCGACACAGCCGAGAAAGTTGAGAATGCACGGCGTGCGCAAGGTGTAAAATACCTGGTTGCCACGTTTATCCGCCGCGATGATGCCGGAATTACGCAGCACTGTGAGATGTTTCGAGATGGTGGATACATCAACCCCCACCATCTCAGTAAGTTCACACACGCAGCACTCTTTTTCACTTAACTGCTCCAGAATGAACAGGCGCGTGGGGTGAGCCATTGCCTTCAATACCCCGGCGCGCGCTTCCAGGTGTCTCTTATGCTCTTGATACATATATTCCCTCCATATTTTGTTGCCTATTTGGTAATATAGGCAAATACCTGCTTGTAGTCAAGGGTGAATATGCAGCGGCGATGCAGGAGTCTGTCTGGCGTCATACAGTAAATTAAACGCACCGGAACAATGAGCTAATACCTTGCTAACATTCTACCCTTAAGTTGGCACGTGATCGGACTGGTTGATATACTGCCCCATGAGCAATACATTGAATATCTCGAAACAGGGATGAAATGAAGAAAAATCCATTTGTCAGCAAGGAGATCAGTTGGCTCAACTTCAATGAACGGGTGCTGCAGGAGGCAAGCTCTGCAGAGGTTCCTGAGCTTGAGCGTTTGAAGTTCCTCGGAATATTTTCCTCCAATATGGATGAATTTTTCCGCGTCCGCGTTGCTACCCTGCACCGCCTTGTTAAGGTGCGCAAAAAGGCGATTGAACTCATCGGCCAGGACCCGCGCGAAATCCTCACAGATATCAAGAAGATCGTGCAGGAACAGACCGAGCGCTTTGAACAACTTTACCAGGAGATTCTCTCTGATCTTAAGCATGAAGGGATTGTGCTGCGGAGCGATACGAGTATCAGTAGTGCGCAACGCGCGTTTGCCATGGACTATTTCCATCATAAAGTGCGCCCCTTTCTGGTGCCGCTGATGCTCAACAACAAAACCGCCCTGCTGATGAAAGATCACCCCATCTATCTCGCGGTCAGTCTCGCAATAGAGGGTGAGGCGGCGCCGGACTACGCCTTGATAGAGGTGCCCACCGATAAAGTGTCACGTTTTTTGATCCTGCCGTCGGAGCGGAATATAACCGAGATTATCCTCCTTGAAGACATTATCCGCCTAGGTCTGGATGAGATATTCTTTTACTTCAATTATTCGAGTTTCAGTTCCTACATCGTTAAAATTACACGCGATTCTGAGCTCGATATGGATGATGAGCGCTTCAAGACCTTTCCCCAGAAGGTCCAGGATGGACTCGCACGCAGAAAAACCGGACGTCCGGTGCGTTTTGTGTACGATCGCACCATTCCGGATACGTTTCTAGAACACCTGTGCGAAGTTCTGCACATCAACGATCCGGGAGCGCGCCTGCCCGGCGGGCGCTACCACAACTTCAAGGATTTTATCGGGTTTCCGCAGCTGGCGCGTCCGGAACTCTACTACGATAAATTCGAACCCCGGCTGCATCCCCATCTGCGGCCACGTCAGTCCGTTATCGATCAGATTGCAGAGCGCGATATCCTGCTTCATTTCCCCTATCACAGCTTTGATCATTTTATAGATCTGTTGCGTGAGGCTGCTATTGATCCCCGCGTCACCACCATCCGCCTCACAGTGTATCGCCTCGCGAGCGACAGTCAGATTGTCAATGCTTTGGTTAATGCGGCTCAAAACGGAAAAAAGGTGTTTGTCGTGGTTGAGCTGCAGGCGCGTTTTGATGAGCAGGCCAACCTCTACTGGTCCGAGCGCCTGCGCGAAGGAGGGGTTAAGGTGGTGCACGGGCTGCCGGATCTTAAAGTACACTCAAAACTGTGTCTGATAACCCGCCATGAAGGGAAAAACAAGGTGCGCTACGCCTGTATTGGCACAGGCAATTTCCACGAAGGGACGGCCAGGCTCTACACCGACCATCTTCTGCTGACTGCGGATACACGGCTCACCAATGAAAGCCACAAGGTGTTTGAGCTTTTTAACAACAAGTACCGTATCCCAATTTTCCGTCATCTTGTGGTATCGCCTTTCCAGACACGAAATAAAATAAGACGTCTCTTTGCGCAGGAGATCCGGGATGCCAAGCAGGGAGAGCCTGCCTGGATCGATATAAAGATAAACAATCTTTCCGATCCGGAGATGGTTAATCTGCTGTATCGGGCCAGCCGTGCCGGGGTAAAAGTCAGGATTATCGCACGCAGTATGTTTTCGGCCGTGGCCGGAATAAAGGACTTGAGCGAAAATATCCAGGCGATCAGTATTGTGGATCGTTTTCTGGAACACAGTCGCTTTTTTATCTTCAACAACTCCGGGACTCCGGTGTACTTTATATCCTCAGGAGACTGGCTGCCACGCAATTTGGATCGCCGTGTCGAAGTGGCGACCCCGGTTTATGCCGCCTCACTGCAACAACAGTTGCAGGACTATTTCAACATCCAGTGGCAGGATAACTGTAAAGCCAGAATCTGGGACAAAAAACTACGCAATAAATTTCGCCGGCCTTCTGCAGACGAGCCGCACATACGCTCGCAGTTGGCCATGATAGATTATTATGCCGCTCTTAAAGCAGAGGCGGAATAATTTAACCGTAATTATTCAGCATAATTGTCAACTCTTCAGCTGAATAGTTATATTTAACCTTAATATCTAATAAGGACACCAAAGATACTATGCCCCGTTTTGCCGCCATTGATGTCGGCTCCAACGCCATGCGCCTTATGATCGGCCGCATTGAAGGTGCCGAAGATAATACGCAGCTACACAAAGAAGCGTTCTTTCGCGTTCCTCTGCGTCTCGGCAGTGACGTGTTCCGCCTGCAGCGCCTTTCCAAAGAGACGCAGATCAAGCTTATGAAAACCATGGAGGCGTTCCGCAACCTGGTAGAGGTGTTTGAGCCTGTTTCCCTCAAAGCCTGTGCTACCAGCGCCATGCGCGATTCTGTTAATGGACCGGATATGGTAACCGCCATTGAAAATCAGACCGGTATCAAACTCGACATTATCAGTGGCAGCGATGAAGCCGATCTCATATTTTCAACCCATATTCGCAAACTCCTCGACCCGCATCAGGCATATCTGTTTATTGATGTCGGTGGTGGGAGTACTGAGCTGATGCTCTACTCTGACGATCTTGTAGTCAACTCACATTCATTCAATATAGGCACCGTGCGCTTGCTCAACGATTCAGTTGATCCGGCAGAGTGGGATAGTATGCGTTCGTGGCTGAAGACAAACCTGAATGATATGCGTGCCATCGGTATCGGTTCAGGAGGCAACATAAATCGGCTCAACCGCCTGGCGAAGAAAGATGAAAACCGGGTATTGAAACGGCCAAAACTCCATGAGATCTATAAAAAACTCTACAGCATGGATCTGGATGAACGTATCAACCGTTTTCGCATCAAGCCGGATCGGGCCGAGGTTATCGTCCATGCGGCACATATTTATCTTCAGGTGATGAAGTGGGGGAATATAAATGAGATCAAGGTGCCTAAATTCGGTCTGGTTGATGGCCTGATTCACCAGCAGTACCATAATTATATTAATGACCTTTCTGCCGGAGGTAATCGAGTTACAGAAGAGGAAGCTGATGGGCATTGAGATCGAGCGTAAGTTTCTCCTCAAAAACACGCACTGGCGTCAGCAGAGTGAGTCGAAAACGCACATGGTACAGGGATACCTTTCCGTCACCCCAGAAGCCACCGTGCGGGTGCGTATTGCTGCCGACATAGCCTTTTTAACCTTGAAGGGCAAGCGCACCAACTACAGCGCTTCGGAGTTTGAATACCCTGTCCCGGTAGAGGATGCGCATCAGATTCTGAATCAGATGTGCCATTATCCACCGGTAGAGAAGTGGCGGCATATCGTAAAGTACCAGGGCCATGTATGGGAAATAGACGAATTTCTCGGTTCCAACGCCGGACTCTACGTCGCAGAGATAGAACTAGAATCTGCTGATGCCGAGTTCCGTATTCCCGACTGGCTCGGGGAGGAAGTATCCCACGACCCACGCTATACCAACGCCAGACTGGCGCAACACCCGTATTCCACCTGGGAGGATCATCATGTATCCTGAACACAAAACCGTTACCCTCATCCGCCACGCTAAAGCCGAACAAGCCGGGAAGGGGATGTCGGATATAGATCGCCCCCTTAAGCAAAAGGGAGAAAAGCAGGCAGCGCGCCTGGGGCTATGGCTTAAAGCCAGCGATTTTCATCCCGACCTGATTTGGTCCAGCCCTGCAGTGCGTACCCATATGAGTGCCAGGATTATCCTGGATTATAT
>JAWOFA010000126.1:0-5464 GCA_046482505.1 Desulfuromonadaceae bacterium
TTACCATTGATGCTGCGATTGAGGCCGGAAATGCCCTCGGAGCGAGGCGCATCATCCTGACCCATCTTAGCCATGATGTTGACTATATGCAGCACAACCATCCCCTGCCACCAGGGGTGGAGCTCGCTTATGACGGTCTGCACTTAAGCCTGAACATTGCGCTCGAAGATACGAGTACTTCGAAGATGTGAGGAACCCATGCACCAGGAACTGCGCCTGCACGGACATATTGATGACAGCATCGAATACTTTGTCACCGTAGCGGCCCGCGATGCCGGGCGTTGTCATTTCTATGAAAATCAGGACGAAGGTCTGCGCATTTTTGCCCCCGGCAATGAAATCGTCCTCGACCGCACCGGCCTGACCCACTGGGGCAACGGTGGGAGCTTCTGTGAGTACATGTACGGGGTGGAGCAACCCGTGGCGGATCTGCTCAAAAAAGAGGTGGCGAATCGCCTGGTGCTGTTCGGCGCCGCTATTCAGCCCGACGGCGAATTGCGCTTCTCCAATGAGACGGCCGGGCGCATCCCCTACGATCAGATATTTACCGAAGGTCATGCCTTCAGCAACTGTTTCTTCTTTCTCACCGGGTCGGTGTATGGCGCGCTCAAAACCCAGCAGGAGGATATCCTCGGTCTGCTTGGACGTGCCCTGAAACGCACTCCGCGGGTGGGAGATCCAGACGATGCACGTCTGATGGATGAACTTTTCAGCCTTCTCGGGCATCGGAGCCACTTCTATCTGGTGCGCCTCATCAACAAAAAGCACAAGGCGTATGCGGATCTGTTCCGCAGTCTGTACTTCAAGTATCGCTCTATACCCGATGACGAATATACGCATATCAAAAATCTGGCCCAACGTCTCGATGTTGACGAGAGCCAGCAGCAGCGCATGCGCATTGCAGAGATGTATGCGCACCGCGACAACCGCACCATTGTGGATGAGTACCGCAATATCCTGGTTGAGTGCTACCACCGCGGGAGTATTACCCCGCAGGAAAACGCGCGTCTCAATCGCCTTAAAACCCTGGCACTGCGGAATAAGATCCCCGTTGCGTTGTTTGAACCCCTGGATCGTTGCCTTGGGTATGAAAAGATGGTGGAGCGCCAACGCGATTACATTGCCGAAACGCGCGAGATCTTCTCCGGCCTTCTGCAGGACCAGCACCATTTCAACATCCGCATCACCCGCGAGGATATTATCCATCTGCTCCACAACAAGCGCCGTGCCATGCTCAACCGCGATCACGCCTTTGACCAGATCCTTTTGGAGGTAAGCCGACAGTGCGATGAAAAAGTGTATGCCGGGGCGGATGTGGGGATTATCGAACAGCTCACATCCGTTCTCAACTATCTGGAACACTACGAGTACTGCGTCACCCAGATCAACAACATTGCATTTATGCCCGGGGTGCGCATTGAAGAGCCCGTGATTCGCGAAATGCAGCGACGTTACCGCATTCTTGCGCGCCTCGATCAGGAGTTGCCCCGGGCGCTGTTGTTTGCCGATCTGTTACGCAATCGTTTTGTGGGGATGTTCGGGCGCCAGAAGGTTGAATCCCTGCGCCATGATCTGGACACCGGAAAGCCGGTGCGCACATTGTGTGATCATCTGCACCAGATTTCACAGCATGAGCAGCTGTATGACGAGATTCTCCACCAGGCCAAAAAGAGGATTCACAAAACCTATACGCGCCATCTCCACCGCCATGCATATACCAGCCTCAAGACCGAGATCCGTGAGGCGCTGCGGGATAAGGGCCTTATAGAAGATATCCTCCCCGAGCAATTGTTTCGCGATGTGATGCTGAACATCGAAAAAGAGAACTTTTACCTTAAGGAGTTGCTCCCCCGCGTCCTCGCAGAAAAGAATGTCGCCCTGAGGGAAGATTTTCTCGACAACAGCGGCCTTGATCGTTTTTATGTAGAGGAGCTTGAGAACGACTACGTCAAACGCCACGATCTTGATGCGGAGGTGCTCGAAACCCTGCGCTGCCCCGCAGAGGTGATGACGGAGGCGGAGACTCCGTTTGTGTAGCGGGAAATCATGACCTTCATCGCAGACCCCAGGAGGACAAGTTGAAGACAGATATTCAGGGGATAACCCCGGAGTTGATTCAGGCCAAGCGCCGTATCGGGCAGAAGATGGTGGGGATATATCTGGGGGTGTATGCCCTGTTTGTCGCGATACATGTTTTCTACCCTGCAGTGCCGGGCATATCCTGTGGCGGCGTGAGCCTTGGGCTGATCGGCGGGGTGGCCATGATGATTTTTGCGGTCCTTATGGCGCTGGTGTACCATCAGTTGTGCACCCGGGCGGAGCAGCGCCTTGCACCGCCGCAGAACCGTTGATGTCTGGAACAGAGAAGGTGAAGAGATGGCAGGGACTGAGGCGCAAAGGGGGAATTAAACATGCTGTATGAGCAATCACAACTCGCAGTAGTCCTGTTCCTGAGCGTGGTGGCTATTGTGGTGGGGGTTTCCATTCAGCTGGTACGCCGGGTTACCACCCCTGCCGGGTATTTCGCCGCCGGCGGACGTATCCACTGGGGGGTGAACGGTGTCGCCTTTGTGGGCGATTATCTCTCCGCAGCCTCCTTCCTCGGGATCAGCGGGATGATTGCGACCCTGGGTTATGACGGTTTTCTGTACTCCGTCGGATTTATCTCCGGCTGGATCGTGGCCCTGTTCATGGTTGCCGAACCCCTGCGGCGTATGGGGCATTTCACCTTTACCGATGCGATAGACTCCGGTTTCAACTCGCGCGGCCTCCGCTTTGTCGCCTCCCTGTGTACCATTGTGGTGTCGGTGTTCTACCTGATACCGCAGATGGTGGGGATCGGCTCCCTGGTTACCCCCCTCTTTGGCATTCCACACTATATCGGGGTGCTGATTGTGGGGGCTGTAGTGACCATCATTGTTGCGACCTCGGGGATGGTAGCTACTACCTATGTGCAGTTTATAAAAGGGGTGCTGATCCTGGTGGTTTCCGTGGTTCTCACCCTCTTTATGCTTCAACGCGGAATCATGCTTCCTGAGCATATGGAGTATCGCGACCACCGTCCTTTACAAACCCTTGAGATGGAACAAGGGGAGGCGGGTTACGCGGTGCGTGCGCCGGAATATCAGCTTGCTCCGCACTGGGACACGGCCCCGGCGTATGCCAAGGGCTTTGTGAATGTGGAGCACGCCGGTGAGGTTTCTCCGTGGTTTGTGGATGAGTCGCGCGATTCTCAACTGCTGCTGCGTGAGACACAGCACCTTGAACGTCTCGCTGACGGGACGCTGCGGTATAACGGTGCCCCGGCGACAGCAGGGCGGGTGTTCCTGGTGGGAACCATGGAGGAGATTGTACACGATGGAGAACATGTGCAGCATACCGGGGCGTTGGGTCCGCTCGCGTTTTTGCGCACCATGTACTCGAGTAAGGTGAATATCTGGCCCCACGCCACCTACCTCTCCGCTGGGGGGCAGATGCAGGTGTTTTACCAGCGTACCGTTCCCGCTGCCGATATGTTCAAGCCGGGGGGGATGTTTCGCCTTAATGAAGGGGGCTGGAGTGCACGCCTCGACTTTATCTCCCTGATGCTCGCGTTGGTGTGTGGTACTGCGGCCCTGCCGCATATTCTGATCCGCTACTACACCGTCCCCAGTCAGGCGGCAGCGCGTAAATCCACGGTTGTCGCCATAGGTGGCATCGGATTTTTCTATCTTCTGAGCCTGTTCCTCGGTTTCGGTGCCATGGGGAGCGGTTTCCTCAACATTATGGACACCAATATGGCGGTTCCTCTGCTTGCACGCTCTTTTGGCACCGTGCTCTTTGCCATTGTAAGCGCCGTGGCGTTTACTGCTGTGCTGGGTACGGTGAGTGGGTTGATCCTCGCTGCATCCGGAGCAGTAGCGCACGATATCATGGATCGCGTCATGGGGGTCCATATGAGCGCCACGGAAAAAGTGGTGGCCGCACGCATGTCTGCAGTAGTGGTGGGATGCATAGCGGTCTATCTCGGGATTGTGTTCGAAGGGATGAATGTATCTTATCTCGCCGGCTGGGCGTTTGCCCTTGCCGCCGCTACCAACCTCCCGGCTCTTCTTATGGGTCTGTTCTGGCAGGGTGCTACCAGTAAAGGTATTGTTGCCTCGATGCTCGTAGGGATGACCAGTGCCCTCACCCTGATTCTGATCTCTCCGGAAATGTATGTGCGGTACGGCCTCCTCGCCAGTGAAGCACCTCTGCCCCTCAATAACCCCGCTCTGATAGCTCTTCCCCTCTCGTGGGTGACGCTTATACTGGTTTCGCGCCGCACAACCTGTTCCGTTTTATCCCGTTAACCTGCCCTTCAGACCCTCAATGCCCCCTTGATCTGTGGCAGATGGGGGCGCAGTAGCGCAAGCCGGTTCCTCTGCACATAATAGTGCGTTCCTCCCTTTGTGATATGAAAATCTAGCTCTCTTTCTTGCAATGAAGGTATTTCCTGCAATACTTGGTATTGCTCTCAAGCCACAAGCATGTTTTGTGGTTCCTTGGTTTTTGGCAACTTGTGTTTTATTTATATTTTATCCGGCAATGCAAAAGATAAAATATATTGTGTTTTATATTACTGAAAATGCTTCAAGGGGGATGTTGGTGTCCATATGTTCCTAATGCTCCGGAAATAAAGGATAAAACTTAAAAAACATGCTTTGAAATCGTAATAAAAATAACCTTTAGGCTGGAAGAGGTGTGGAGTCTTCAACAACTTTATAACAACATTTTACTTGACTCGTTTAAACACGCTATGGCATAAGTTTTTTAAAAGCAGAACGATGTTTATCTTCTGGGGTCTGACATCGTTGACCCTGCAACAGCACCGAGGTGAGGCTTATGATTGAGACGTTATACTACATGATGGGTGGGGTGATTACCCTCGGAGCGCTTATATGTTTTATTTTTGCCTACTATTCGGACCACAGAGAGAGTGGTAAATGTAAGCGCCGCACTCTGTATTCCATAATCAACAGATATCCGCGCTGATCCGCATCCTGCGGGGGCAGCCAAGGTATAAAACAAGGGTTTAATTTTATCCGGAAAGGAGGTAGCGACATTAAATTTTGGAATGTTGAGCAAGATTATATCGGAGTTACGATAAATGAGTCGGATGGATTGGTTGCCTGAAGACTTGACTACAAGGAGGTATGGGTATGGAAAAAGATCTAAATATTAATTTTTTTAGGCCAGTTGGCGACTTCATGACCAAAGACGTCAATATGAAGAAGCTTATCCTGGTTATCTGGGGTGTGGCCACCTATGGTTTTCTGTTGCTGCTTGTAGTAATGGGTGACCCCAATGTAACTACAGAGGTAACACTTAACACCGGTGAAGTGATCACCCAGGTGGCGGGTAAAAGCTTTTTGACTGAAACACAGTTTCTCGGTTTCCCCTTCCACTACTGGTATTCGGCGCAGTTCTGCATAGTGTTGTACAT